>CAZWRL010000001.1:0-66618 GCA_964636345.1 uncultured Gammaproteobacteria bacterium
CCAGCTCACCAGTTACGGCCTCTCCTTTGGAGACCGCTACTGCGCCTTTAAACCGCGCGTGATTATTCAGGATAATTGGGGGTGGTGTAATGGGACGTGTAATGGAAATGGGGGGTGTTGGGAGAGTGATGAACCGCGTAGCCCGGATTTCCAAAAATGTACAGATTCCAGTAAACCAGGATATACAAATGTAGGCACTAGGTTCAGTGGTTGGATAATCGTTGCGGAATAAAAGTAAAAAGTAATAAAAATAAAAAATGCGGCCTTCTCTCCGAAGGCCGCTTAGAATTCACATTTTCTGCGTTCTATTGTTGTGTGAGAACGAAGTCACATTGAACCCGGAAAAAGACGATGGGATCAACGGTGCCATCACCAAATTCGCCTTCGCAGGTGCCGGAGATTGTCTGGTGATCAAGAGACAAAATGCCGGTGAAGGTGATCCAGTGTTTGCTTTCACCATAAGGAACATCACTGACATAACGGAAGCCAAGTGGCGGTGGATCTATGCGCCCATCGCGCCTCAGATCACCCCAGAGCGGTCCGTCGCCACCTACATTTCCCCAGAGATTGCACCCGTCCTGGTTAAGTGCGGTTTCTGGTGTCAGCCAAAAATTTCGAGCAGCCATCGTGTTGTTCGCAGGATCGAATTGGTAACCAAAGGTTTGCAGATTGCTGATTTCAATCGACCATATCCCCTGAAACCATTGTGGACAGGTGCAGATGCCAGGTTCCTTCGCCCCGCACTCCAGCCCATCCAGACAGGTGTTGCTGGACGATCCGCCGCACGGCTCACCATCGGCGCCAGGCGGACGCACACCCTCTCCCTCGTTCGGAGATCCTTCTCCCTCGTTGCCCTCGTTGCCGCCGTTGTCACTCCCGCCACTCGGCGTCTTGCTCTCCTCGCCACAGGCGGGGAGGAGAAGGCCCAACAGGGCCATGCTCATCAGGTACTTTGACACCATCTCTCTCCTCCTCGGTTTGTTGTTTCAATTAAACCACCTTTCGCGGGATTTGTCAATAGTATGTCATTGCGAGGAGTCCCGATCACAATCGGGACGACGAAGCAATCTCATTAGATTGCTTCCCCCGGATCAGGTCCGGGGTCGCAATGACACTTTCGTAGAGGTCCATTGGGTTTATGTTGCCTTCGCCGACCATGACCGCATGCCAATAACCAACATCACCGTTGACTGGGATTTTGACAACCGCATCACCGGCGGTAACCCGGGTAAGTTCAAGAACAAAAAGACCCGGTGTTCCGCCAACAAAGCGGCAGCTTCTTGCGCGAATAATGTGAATGTCACCTGCTCAAAAGATACGGAATGTTCTGACAATGGTCTTGGAGCATGTTCTGGCACTGCGGCTTCCTTTGGCAACTCGTCCGATGCCTGTGAAAAGGGATTCCATGAGTTCTTCGGTTCCTACAACTTCCAACCCGATGATACCACCCACTGTAACTACAAGGTTGGAACAAACAACCCTGCCAATGTCACCACAGCCCAGCTCACCAGTTACGGCCTCTCCTTTGGAGACCGCTACTGCGCCTTTAAACCGAGAGTCATCATCATAGATAACTGGGGGTGGTGTAATGGGACGTGTGATGTGAATGGAGGGTGTTGGGAGAGTGACCGTGATAGTGATTTAGCAAATTCTGGTCATTGTACCAATCCCAATCACGATGATTATAAGGCAGGAAAAGTTGGCACGCCATTTGATGGCTGGATAATTGTTGCGGAGCAGAAATAAAAAAAGCGGCTTCCCCCCAAAAGCCGCTTACGAACATGTACTACCTACTCGCGCCGCGTGAGCACGAACGTACAGGTGATGGGAAAGAGATTCCGGCCGGTATGCCAGCCAGGATATTCCCCGGTGCAAGTTCCCTGGACGGATTTTCCATCCGCCGATACCTGTCCAGTTGACTGGAGTGAATGCTCCTGATTGTCGCCAGCATCCCAAGTCCGTTTGTAGGAAAAACTCAGGGAGGGTAGTTTGAGCTCCCCACTTCCGTCATCCCTTGCCCACAGAAACTGCAGATCCGGACCTCGGATCACGCACCCATCCTGTTCAAAAGTAACCTCCTGCTCGCTCCAAAACTGCCGATCCAGCCCGGGAGCCATGAAATCGTACTCCTCCCCGTCGGTGCGCCGCACCTCCGTGAACTCCGCCCACCACGTCCCCTCCATCCACTGGGGACAGGTGCAGATGTCGGGTTTCTCTGCCTCGGCTCCGCACTGGAAACCATCCTGGCAGGTTCCGCCATCTCCGCAAAGCTCCGAGTCCGCTCCGGGAGGAATCCCATCCACCTTTCCGTCGCAGTCATTGTCCTTGCCGTCGGCAACCTCCTTGGCGCCCGGATTGATGCGCGGGTCGCTGTCGTCGCAGTCGTTCTGTACTTCTCCGCAGTAAGGCCAGAAATCTCCATCCTTGTCGTTGATGTCGGCGTCGACGGAGGTGCACGCGCCTTCTTCTCCACCACCCGACGTCTTGCTCTCCTCGCCACAGGCGGGGAGCCCCAGGCCCACCAGGGCCATGAAAAGAACGTGCCGCATCTTCTCTCCCTCCTCGGTTTTTTTGCCCCCCTTCTAGGGGGTGTTGTTTTTATTTCTCTACCTATTGTACTACAGGTAGCCATCCATTAAACCATATACAGAGAGATTTGTCAAGTGGTATTGATTGTGCTATCTTTACTGTGTATGAAGGAAATAACGAGAAAGTGGGTTCTTTTTGCCCGGGCAGATCTTGATGCGGCAGAGCTCCAGTTTCGTTATGGCGGCAAACGCGGCAGTGCCTATCAGATTGCAGTGTTCCACTGTCATCAGGCAATCGAGAAGCTCTTGAAAGCACACTTCATTGAACAGGATAAAGAAGTGAGAAAGAATCATGATTTGATTCAGCTTCGGACAGAAATCAATTTAGAGTTTCCCAAAGAGCTTTCAGTAATAATTGAAAATCTGCATCCCCACTATCTGCTCCCTCGTTATCCGGATTTAGCATTTAGACCCGCATTTTCATTCTCGTACACCCGTTCAAACACCCGAAAAATTTTATCTGACACCAGTAAATTATTCCTATGGCTCGAACGACTTTTAAAGAAAAAAAAATAATCAGTGCCTATCAGAAAAGTTTAGAACCGTATTTGCGGTTAGACGGCGTTTTCGTGTTTGGTAGTACCGCGCGTGGGGAACGGACGTCATCAAGCGATCTTGATGTTATTGTATTATCACGGGATTTTAAAAAAATGTCTTTCATGCGCCGCCTTCGATTATTGAACCGTCTTCGTTCGGGCCCAGCGCTTCATGTTCCTATGGATATTATCGGGTTTACGCCGGATGAGTTTAAATCATTGAAAACAAGCGAATCTCCAAATCTGCGACGGGTGTACCATGAGGCAAAAAAAATGTAGCCAATGTCACCACAGCCCAGCTCACCAGTTACGGCCTCTCCTTTGGAGACCGCTACTGCGCCTTCAAACCGCGCGTGATTGTGGTGGATAACTGGGGATGGTGTAATGGGACGGATGCACAGGGTGCGATAAAAGGATATTGGGGCAATCCGGATGCGCAACAGGCGGAACATAATATTTGTACAAATAAAGATGCCGATGATTATATGGATGGTTTGATTGGAACTAAATTTAGTGGATGGATTGTAGTGGCAGAGCAGAAATAGTTCTCATCCCGGACTCGCCGCGAGATCCGGGATCCAGTCAATTGATGGGTTCCGGGGGGGGGCCTGACGGGCCGAGCGAGCGCAGGCCCAGGAGTCCGGAATGACACATGCTGAAAAATAAAAAAGAGCGGCTCCCCCCAAAGCCGCTCGCGCACTAGTCACGCCGTGTGAGCGTGAAACTACACTCCACATTGAAGAAGGTATCTGGTCGCGTGGACACGTCCGGATACGTTCCGGAACAGGTGCCAGCAACAACCTGATTATCAGGAGCCATGTTACCCGTGAACGTAATCCACGCTTCGCCTTCAAGGCTACCCACTTCTCTCTTCCAGAGAAATCCGTTTGGTGGCGGATCCATCTTTCCTTCGCCAGCGTTTCCTGTTGAGAACGGCCAGTTTTCCGCTGGCCTGATCAAGGTACACCCATCCTGTTGGATGTCAACCTCTCGGTTCTCCCAGAACTGGCGAGAAATGTCGTGGGCGTTGAAGTCATACTCGTAGTCCACAGCATGGGCTGTAAACTCCACCCACCACGTCCCCTCCATCCACTGGGGACAGGTGCAGATGTCGGGATTTTCCGTCTCCGCTCCGCACTGGAAACCATCCTGGCAGGTTCTGCCATCTCCGCAAAGCTCCGAGTCCGCTCCGGGAGGAATCCCATCCACCTTTCCGTCGCAGTCATTGTCCTTGCCGTCGGCAACCTCCTTGGCGCCCGGATTGATGCGCGGGTCGCTGTCGTCGCAGTCGTTCTGTACTTCTCCGCAGTAAGGCCAGAAATCTCCATCCTTGTCGTTGATGTCGGCGTCGACGGAGGTGCACGCGCCTTCTTCTCCACCACCCGACGTCTTGCTCTCCTCGCCACAGGCGGGGAGCCCCAGGCCCACCAGGGCCATGCTCATCAGGTACTTTGACACCGTCTCTCTCCTCCCCGGTTTTGTTGGATTCTATCGCCCTGCTTCGCTAAAGCTACGCAGGACCCCAGAATGACGTTGTTTTTTGTTACCACCGTAGCCCCAGTAAATCACAGACGGGGGAGTTAGTCAAGAGCCAATAAGTCGACGGTGATTTACTTTTAAGAATTTGTGGATAATTTATTAGGTAAAGAAGCGATCATTATAATATCTTTTTTGCGGTGAGAAGGTGCGGTGATAAAACTTTCCGAGCCGCTCAAGATCGTGTGGTTTTAGATTAAGTCCCACTTCCTCTTTTATCTCACGCAGCGCGGCTTGCAAATAGGTCTCTCCCTTGCGCACATGTCCGGCAACTAAATGGTCAAGATAACCCCCGTCACGCTTTTGCACTAAAATTTGTCTAGCCGCATTGATTAAGTACGCTGCGATCTCCCGATGTCGCAGTTGTTTGCCATGTATGATCTGGGAAGGAAGATGCTGAATTACGCGATCATTTTTGTCCACCACCGGGATGAGTTCGAGCATAGGAGATGCCACTAATTAAGATCACAGTGTAATCATGATATCCGGAAGGCGACCGACTGTCAATTTAACGATATCCGCTGTTCAACCCCCGAACATAATTGACAGTACTTAACATAAGGTGTAGGATTATTACACGTTACATGGAGGAACCATGAGAGAAAAACTCGATGATCTTTTACATGCGCTTCAGGCGGCGCAAACGGCGGTAATACCTTATCTTGGAAATGGCTCGGTATTTGATATCGACGCAGCTGCAACAAACGCGTTGCGAGCCACGCTTCAATCTTGCACATGGGGCATGCGTGTAGCAATTGGCGAGGGGCGCAACGACGATATGCCGGGACTTTTTCGTGATGAGTTCCTTGGCAACGGTCCGTTCTTGCACGAGATTGCGGTTGACCCGATTGATGGCACAACTCCTGCTGCTAATCTGGGCATGCAACAACAATGGAAACAAGGGCAAGTCGTGAGTGCGCTTGCGCTTGCGCCCATAGGTACGATTTATTATCCTTCGGGATCTGAACGGCGCATGGAACGTATCGCCGCGCCAGGCAAGGGGTATGAGCTATCGCTGGATGCGTCTCCAGCCGAGAATGTGGAGCGTATCGCGGCAGCGCTTCGCTGTGCGCGTCAAGAACTCACCGCAATTGTAGTGTCACCGCATCGCAACGGTGCGTTGATTGAGGAGTTGAAGAAAATCGGCTTGCCGATTCTGACGCCGAAGTGCGGGCTTGGTCTTGAGCTTGCGGCGTTCATTCCACGTCTTCTAGATAGGCATCACATTGTCTATGGCATTGGCGGCGAGCCAGAAACAGTGGTGTTGGCCGCGGCGGTGCGTGCGAGCGGTGGAACCCTTCTCGCGCGATTGTGGTGTCTGGACGAGGAAGAACGCCAAGCATTTGTCACAGTCGGTACGGATGTCACCCGCGTGTATCAAGAGAATGAACTAGTGCGAGGATCTTGCGGTGTTGTAGCGGTAGGAATTACGGATGGACCAATTCCTACCGAAGGCGTGGTTCTTAGCGAGGAAAAGTGAAGGTGGTTAGTGATACCGCCTTTTATTTTTTGAAAAGTTTAATTTTCCGGAAGATATGGGTAACTGGGGGCGTGAAGTGAAGACGCGCCATTTGAGATTTTGTATACCACCGCAGGTGTATAGATTCATGCGGGTTTTTCTTGATCTTTCCTTTCGCATGGATAAGGTAGAGGCGCCAGAAATGCTTATTCACACCCCGGGTGCATGGATCTGGATCAATCAGGCCTTGAAAAATGAGTTGTTTATCTTTAATAGTAAGTCCGGTCTCCTCTTTTACTTCGCGCGCGAGCGCCTTAATCATTGTTTCATGTTTATCAACGTGGCCGCCGATAGTGGCATAGAGGAATGGCCAGTGGGTACGCTTGGAGATAAGATATTTTCCATTTTGTTCAATGAGCGCGCCCGCAGAAAAATGAATTGGACCTTGCGCGGTATGGCGCACCTTAGTCGGCCCCGTCAGCTCTATAAAACGTGGATTGGTCTTACCGCACGCACGACAGTGAAACAGTAAATACTTACCTTTGTGAAGCACTTTTAGCTTAGGTGATTTACAGATAAAACATCCGCGAATTTCTTTAGTCATACAAATAGATTGTGCCTTGTACATCCAAAAAAAGAAAGGGCTGAGTAGGCCCTTGGAGAAGAACGTATGCACTCTAGGCGACTGAACGCCACCATTCTAGAATTTTGGCCGTCTGTTCATCCAGGGTGGAGCCACCGTTGTTATTGTGCAGAAGCAGTCGTCTCGTCATGCCGGATTGCGCAAATGCCTGACGGAAAAGGTCGCGTTTCTCAATGAGCGTTGGAAGGGAACGATCAGCGTGGCCAGAGGTGCCCCGAGGATTTGCCGCGTGACGCGCCTCCAGCGTGGCATCGTCAACATCAAGTAGCACAAGACCCACTTTCAACCGGTTCAATTCGTCATCCAGCACGCGGTAGTCCTGCACAATCCCAAGGTAGAGCTGGCAGTAGACAATGTCGGTAAGGTGCAGTCGAACAATGAGGAGCTCATCGTGTTTCACCGCCGCGATCAAGGGAAGGTGCGCTTCGCTTCTTTCTCTGAAATATTGCGAAAGCGCTTCTGTTCCATGCGCTTGCAGCGCTTTGCGGTAATATCCACTTGTTCTGATCACCACTGCATTTTTACAGGTTTGCAGGAGCGTTGCAAGCATAGCATCTTTTCCGCAATAGTTTGATCCCTCAATGATGATGCGTGGAGGGATGAGTTGCATGTTGCTCTCTCCTTTCACTACTTTAAGCGTATCATTTCTATTCTAACGTGTCAATTCCTTATTTGCGTAAGCGATATTAATAATGTATTATGCAAATTCACTTATGCTTCGTCTCATGCTCTACAACATTTATAAGGGCAGTGGCAAGCGCGTACCGTTCATTGCAAAAATAGTAAAAGATGCAAAACCTGACATGTTAGGTTTACTTGAAACAGTGGCATGGGGAGAAAATGAACTCCAGAGATTTGCGCGTGTATCGGGACTGCCACACACATTTTTAGGGAAAGCCAACACAAAGTATGATATGGCGCTTTTAGGCGTGCATACTCCGCAAGAGGTCGTCAATATACAAGAAGGATTCTGGCATACGGTTATCCGTGCGGTCTACCAAATTACTTCGATTGAAGATCTCGCGATCTTTCTCGTCCATCTCAATCCCAAGGATACAGATGCCCGACTCAAGGAGGTACGGCGATTGGTTGAACTGACTCGCTCGTATCGCCACACGGTGATTATGGGGGATTTCAATTCACTTTCACCACATGATCCTTACGACCATAAAGCGCTTCTTAAACTTCTACGCAAACAGAATATTGAGAAATTTGGTGTAGGGCAGCTTCGATTTGATTGTATAAAATTTGTTGAAGCCCAAGGGTTTATAGATGTAATGTCTACGCTGAACAAACCATTTACTTCCACGGTTCCAACTCCAATGAATGTAGACAAAATGCATGCCGCCCCACTTCGGCTTGATTATGTATTTATCTCCGAAGGGCTCAGACCGTTCCTGCGTGATGCGACAACGCTCACGACTCCACTGGCGGACAGCGCTTCAGATCACTATCCTCTCTTGGTTGATTTCGATTTAGTGCAATAAGTTCTGGTTTGTGCTTGACATTCTCCGCGCTTTGGCGTTTACTAGAAGAGGGCAAGCCAAGGAGGATGTATGAAACGGGTGGTAACGATCGGAGGAGGGAGCGGGCAGTATGTGCTTCTCTCTGGGTTGCGTGATGTGCCGTTCCTTGAAATCACGGCTATCGTGAGTACCGCGGATTCAGGCGGATCATCGGAGATATTGCGCAGGGAGCGAGATATACTGCCGGTTGGCGACTTTCGTCGTTGTCTGGCCGCGCTTGCGACCACCGATGACGCGGATCTTCGTTTTTTCTTTATTGATGAGGGGCGATTTGGCGGCGATGGGGCGCTCGCGCAACATCCGCTCATGAACCTTGCGCTTGCGTACGGGGCGGAGAATGATGTTGGGAAATTCCTTGGCGCGCTTCAGCGCATGGAGCGGTTGCTCAAGGTTCGTGGCCATGTGTTTCCCGTTACCCTTGCCAAAGTTGACTTGTGCGCTGAATTTGAGAATCACGAGATTGTGCGCGGCGAGCATTTGATTGATAAGGGTGAGCATGCGGGAACCGGACGCATTACGCGGCTCTGGCTTGAGCGTCGTCCTGACGGCAAGAAGGATAGGAAGCAGATCCAACCGTTTAAGACCGCGCTTCAGGCGATCAAGCAGGCGGATGTGGTGATTGTTGGACCCGGCGATCTTTTCACGAGCATTCTTCCCAACGTCGTGGTGCCTCGCGTTGCGGAGGCATTGCGCGTAGCAAAGGGAAAATTGGTGTTTGTAACGAGCATCATGACGAAGCGCGGCGAGACAAGCGGTTTTGACGCGGTGGATTTCTTCACGGTCTTTGAGCAATACATCGGCCGTGAAGTTGATTATGTGGTATGCAACACCACGATGCCTTCAGAGAAGGCCATTACGCGTTACGCCAAGCAGGAAGCCGAGCCGGTGAGTACGCTCCGCCTCCTTGAACCAGCCATTGGCCGGGATGAGGGTTGGTATCTTGGTCGTCATCTGGTGCCAACCGATCTACTCTTTGAGGAGCCGAGCGGCTTTACGCGGCATCATTCGGAGAAGCTAGCCCATGCGGTGTATCGGATTATTCATGGGTTGCTTTAGACAGGTTGTTTTAGGCCTATTGTTAGGCCTTATTTTTTTTGCTTAGTAGAGATAATTTGTTTAATTTTAGCCAAAATATTGCCGTCAGGGCTTGACAAAATCCTCTGGATATGGTATACTACTCTGTTCTTTGAGAGTGGAAATAAACAACGTTGGGGCAATGCCCCGAGGAGAATGCAGATGACCAGGCGTAATTGGGAGTTCGTGGCGGTGCTCGTGGTGATGACGATCGTGGTGATGCAGACGGCCGGGTGCGGGACCCAGTGGTCGGGCAGGGTCCACATCCCGGTCGGCGACGGCGGGGAGATCGGGATCGGGAGCGGTAGCGGCGTCGGCGTGGACGAGGTCTCCGAGACCATGCCCACGCCCGAGGTTCGCGGTCGCACGACCGCGCTCTACAACCCCACCTCCAACTGGAAGCGCGTGCTCATCGAGGACTCGATCGTGTCCCTCGAGCCGCACCAGAACCTGTACGTGGTTCGGAGCACCCCCTACGGGTACCAGCTCCGGATGTGCACGTACGACGGCCAGGGCGTCTACTTCCTCGGCGAGGGTTCGCTCAACGTGAGCGAGCCGCAGGGCGTGATGCAGAATCACACCTTGTCCAACACGGGCCGACCCGCCGCGGAGTGCTCCTTCTAGGAGCGACACGTCACGCGGCGCGAGGGGCCATCGGATTCTACATCCGGTGGCCCCTCTTCTTTTTTATCCCCCAATATTTTAGCGACGGGGGATTTTTTGTGCTATAATTTTTGTATGTTACTTAACGTGCGTCAATGACCGCACAGTTTCGTTATACAAAAGGGTTGCTTTTGGTTTTACTGCTATTTTTTAGTTTTTCAATAGTTGCTCCTGTTTACGCGGAAGCGCCGGCGGCAGGCGCTCCGGCAGCGAGTTCCAAAGATGAAGATGATGGTATCATTGCAGGCGCAGTGAAAGGTATTTTTGATTCTTTACTTGGGTTCATTGCCACCCTTTTCCTCATGGTTGCCAGTTTGCTCGCGGGTATTCTTGGCATGTTTATCTCCCTCCTTTTGAGCGTTGCCTCGTATAATAATTTTATTAACGCGGGCGGGGTTATTATCGGCTGGACGTTGACGCGCGACATTGTGAACATGTTTTTTGTCGCGGTATTTTTGGTTATCGCGCTGGGAACGATTATCGGCAAAAAGGAGTATCACATCAAAAACGCGCTCCCCAAATTCGCGCTTGCCGCTATTCTGGTCAATTTTAGCCGGCTCATTCTTGGACTTATTATTGACGCGTCGCATGTCATCATGATGACGTTTGTCAATGCCATTCAACAGGTGGGGGGCGGTAATTTTTTGGCAGCGTTTAATATCCAAGCAAATTTTGAGCTGGCCAAAGACGCAGGGCTTTCCGGGTTTGATCAACTACTCACGGCCATTATGAGTGTGCTTTTGGTTTTTATTGCCACGGTTATTGTGGGAATGTTCGCGCTCATGCTCGTTATGCGAATGGTTGGACTCTGGATATTAATTGCCGTGTCGCCCCTTGCGTTTTTTTTGCGGAGCTTGGATTCAAAAAGTTTTCAAAAATACTACGGTGATTGGGAGGGAAAGTTTAAGGTAAATGTTTTGATGGGACCGGTGATTGCATTTTTTTTGTGGCTTGCGCTTGCCATGTCGCAAGGCGGTAAATTATATTCCAGCGAGGTAAAGGGTGCATCGGACGCGGAAGCGCAAAAGAATTTGGAAGGAAAACCCGGACTGGTTGGTTCTACCATTTCTACCATTGAGGGTTTGAGTTCGTTTATTATTTCAGCGGCGTTGTTTTTGTTTGCGTATCAACAAGCGCAACAATTTGCCAAAGAGAGCGGTATACCGGGAATGGATAAGCTGGTGGGTAAGGCGGGTGATTTTATGAAGAAGGGCGCCAAGTATGTGAGCGGATATAAGGCGGCGCGCGCGGTTGGGTCATACACGGTAGGCGCCGGAGCGCGCTGGGCGTTGCGTGCGGGAGCCGGATTGGCGCGCGGTGCAGTGGGGCTTGGTAAAGTGGTTGCTGGCGGATATGCTGCTGGTGGTATGCGTGGCGCGGCGGGTGCACTTGGCGGTGCGGCGGCTGGCGCAGCACGCGCACTGCCTGGCGCAGCCATGGGAGCGGTTCGTGCGGCGGCCGTAGTTGGCGGATTGAAGGGCGCGGGTATCGCGCTTGCCGCTGGTGCCGCTGGTCTTGGCGCGACTGCAGCTGCGGGAATCAAGGGTAAACTTGGTGAAGTTGCCTCAAAGGATATAGAGAAGTTTGGCAAGGTTGACTCCAATTTGTCTAATGATCAGTTGTCTGATGTGATGCGAAGAGGCGGCGCGCGCGGTCAGGCGGCAGGATTGTCACTTGCAAAGCGCGGGTATCAATTTACAGAGACAGAGGCCAAGACAATGCAGGCATTGCTTGCCGGCAATGGGCCATCTGAAAAACAATTTAAGGATAGCTTAAAGAAAAGTGCGCCGCATCTTGCGTATGATCTTTCCGATCCGAAAAAACGCAAAGAAATGTTGCGTGATCCGGAAGTGCAAACGAATAATCTGCCACGCGAAGCGTTTGAAGGGCCACATGGCGAAGCGCTCATGAGTGATATGCTTGAAGATTTGGGTTCAAAGGGTCTTGGTAAACAAATTAATAGTTTGCGTAACCCTGACGCGCGCAAGGCGGCGCTCAATGTGATGCGTACCTCCACCATCCCCACCGCCTTTCGTGAGCGTGGTACGCATGTGGCGCGGCTTGGCGCAACAACCGACACTACCGCAGGGACTGTTCACGGTGAACTCCACATGAAACGCGCCGCGCTTGCGGCGCTTCCCGCGGGTAATACGATGACGAATCGGCAGAAAAAGATTGATCTTGAGCGTGATATACGCAAGCTTGAGGGTGAAAAAAGCGCGCTTGAAACACGGGTGAGTGCCGGTGTTGATCTTGCCAAGTTGCACGCTCAAGAGACAGGTCGGCCAGATCAGACGGTTGCTTCTTTGTCATCTGCCGAGCAAGCATCGCTTCTACCCGATCTTGTTCAAGAAGTAGGAGTTGGGGGCTTGAAACCTGAAGCGCTCCAGAATCCTGAAGTGTTGGCGGCAATTGAGAAAACTGCTGGTGATCGGTTTGGCGATGCCATGAAAAAGTTGGATCCGGAAAAGATGCGGGTGGTTGTAACGGCGGTTGCCAATATTAATAGCGTCTCTGCCCCACCAGAGCAGGTGCGTGTTAAGGTGCGGGTATCCGGTGATTTTACCGGCGTTGAGGCAAATCCAGAGCGCGCTGTCATTATACAACAAGCAGTTTCAGTTATGAATTCTCGCGAATTGGCGCAGGTTAAATTAGATACACTGGGCGGCACGAGAGATGATTTTTATAGTGCGTTGACGCAGAATCCTGGGGCGGTTAGGGGATTGAATCGGGCGGAGGGGATGAGTCAAGCAAAACTTGATGAAATTGAAGCCGAGGTCAAAAAACGTGCCGTCACCGATCCCGCAAAATTTGGTGCGCTTGCGAAGGAAATAGGCAGTTGGAATAAAGGAAAGGGTGGCGGAGGGCGAGGACCCTAAATTTACGGTATGATTCATTTTACTCCACAAAAGGTTGAAGAGCTTACCGCAAAAGCGTTGCCAAAGGCGCGTGAGCAGGCGGCTGTTTTGGTTCCCGTTGTTACGGCAACGGTTGGTGGTTTGATTGATAATTCCACGCGGGCAAAGACACTCGGGAAGATGTTTGGGTGGGCTGCGCTTGGGGGCGCGAATTATCTGCGTGACATGCCGCAAGAAATTATTGAAACATTCGGCACGGCGGAAGATGTGGCGTATACCTTGTGTGACCGCGTGCTTGAGGCGCATGGTGATTTATTTAAACCGTTTGTTGAACATATTGATGCCATTCGCCGGCCATGGCAGGCGAAAGTGAAACAGGATGTGATGAAGGAGCGTGCTGCGGATGGGCCGGGAGCAGTGATTGCGCCGACGGTGGTATTGCCAGTGATTGCGCCGCTTGAAGAGGCGCCGGTGAATGGCGGTTTGAAACATCAAGATATTGCTGATCGGGTGAATGCGCGTTTGGCAATGGTGGAACAGTTGGCTGGCGTGACATTTACTAATCCCGACATGGCGGAACGCTTTCGCCATGCGTTGCGCTGCGCGCTTGGTGGCGTGAAAAAGTTGGATGAGGTGGCGCGACAACTTGCGCTGGTGCCGGATCGCGGCGGACTCGGCATGGGACAGGAGGAAGTGCAGGAGATTGTTGGTTTGCTTGAACGGCTTCATGCCAAAGAAGCGGAACAAGCAGAGCGGGCGCAGATGAAAAAACCAGAAACGCCGAAGAGTATGTTGCCGATGGTGGTTGGCGAGATTGCTTCATCATCTTTACCCTTCGACTCCGCTTCGCTTCGCTCAGGGACAAATATTACTCGCAATGACACGTCTCAAAAACTTGATGAATTGATTCAACAAAGCGCGGCGAATGATTCAGTTGATCTTTCGGCACTTGCTACCGGCGGCGCGGATCTTGCGGCGTCGCGCAAAATGCATGATGTGATTGCCCGGCCGCTTACCATGGGGCCGCTTGAAGAATTGCGCACGCTTGATGTGACGGATTTCAGACGTTTGGCAACCAAAGCCGGCGCGGCAGTGGATAAAATTAAACAAAAATTGGAATTATTGCGTGACGATGGCGTTGACCGGTACGCGGCGGGCATTAAGGCGTGGCGCGGAAGCCCGCTCTACTTTCTGTATGTGGATATGGTGCAGGAAGGATTGGTGGAAGGGCGCGCGCTGGAAGATATCGCCGCGTCAGATACCAATGATCCGGAGCGTTTAAGTGGCGAAGAACTGAAAAGTATAGTAGAATTAAATAAGTCATTACGATTTTAAGTGTGCCACAACAGTTCGCGGTGCCACAATTTATTGACGCGGAAGATAAAATTATGGGGCCGGTAACGGTGCGCCAGTTTTTAATTCTGATTGTAGCCGCGCTCGGGGCGTTTATCATCTGGAAGCTCGCGACGTTTTGGCTCGCGATTGTGCTGGCGGTGTTATGGTTTATTCTCGCGGTTGTGGTCGCATTTGTAAAAATTAACGGGCAGAATTTTCATGTTTTTTTGTTAAGTTTTGTGCGTACGCTGGTGAAGCCGAATCTCCGCGTGTGGAAGAAAGATTACACAAAAGAGGAATTAACCGCTTTGATGCAGATGGCGCCCAAGGTAGTGGTTAAAGAAGCGGCGGTTCAGAAAGAACGGGTGGCGCGCGGACGTTTGAGTGAATTATCGCTCACGGTTAATTCCGGCGGCGCGTTTGATCCAAAGGATTACGAATAGTATGGCAAAACCCCCCAAAACTTCCATTCCTTCTACCCAGCGATACCTGGACATTGCGGCGATTCGCGATGGGGTGATTGTTATGCGTGATGGGACGCTTCGCGCGGTGTTGATGGTTTCAAGTATCAACTTTGCGTTGAAATCCGAGCAAGAACAGGAGGCGCTGGTGGGAAGTTATGTGAGTTTTTTGAATACGCTGGAATATCCGATTCAAATTGTGGTGCAATCGCGCAAGATGAATATTGACGCGTATCTACAGTTGCTCAAGGAGCAAGAGCAAAAGCAAACCAATGAATTATTGCGCGCGCAAATTCAGGATTATCGCGCGTTTGTGGTTGATTTGGTGGAACTGGGGGAAATTATGCAGAAACGATTTTTTGTGGTGCTTGCGTATGATCCGGCGGCGAACATTAAAAAGGGGTTCCTGACGCGGCTGAAAGATGCGATGGCGCCCGCGAAAGTTATTAAAATGAAGGAAAAACAATTTAATGAACGGCGGCAGGATTTGCAGATGCGGGTTGACGGGGTGAGCAGCAGTTTGCAGGGGATGAGTTTAAAAGTGGTGCAATTGGATACGCAAGGGCTCATTGAATTATTTTATAACATTTATAATCCGGTCACCGCGCCACAAGAAGAGCTCACTGATATCGGCAAGTTGCAGGTTGAGGAAGAACCGGCGTTTGCTCCGTAATCTATGGCATTTAAACCCGTACAATCTGGCGCGCTTGGAGCTACCGAACAGGTAAAGAATGTTGGGGCGGCATTAAAGACCAAAGCGGAGCATGAGGAGGCGACGCAGCAGGCGGCTGTTGACAAATCGCTTTCCGTGTTGCAGGAAGAGCGTGTGTACCGTGAGGGCGCGGTTTCGGTGCGCGATATTATCGCGCCGGCGGCGTTTAAGGTTGATCCCGGCATGGTGCATCTTGGGGATACGGTGCTCCGCACGATGTATGTGGTGACCTATCCGCGCTTCATTAGTATTGGCTGGTTCACGCCGATTATCAACATGAATGTCACGGTTGACATTTCCATGTATTTTTATCCGATGAAATCCGAGATTGTGCTGAAGCAACTGAAGAAAAAGGTGGGAACGCTAGAGGCAGAAATAAGTGCGGCGCGTGAGAAGGGGATGCCGCGTGATCCCGCGGCCGAGACCGCCATTGGTGACGTTGAACGTTTGCGTGATTCATTAACGCAGGGCACCGAACATTTTTTCCAATTTGCGTTGTATGTCACCGTGTACGGCAAGGATCTGGAAACGTTAAATAAGGTCTCTGAACAGGTTGAATCCGTGTTTGCGAGTTCTTTGATTTACACGCGTCGTGTATTATATCAGGCGGAGCAAGGATTTAATTCAACCCTGCCGCTTGCCAATGATGAATTGCAGGTCGCGTTTAACATGAATTCATCGCCGATTGCGTCGTCGTTTCCGTTCATGTCAAGCGATCTGACGTCTGACAGCGGCATTTTGTATGGGATCAATCGGCACAATAACAGTTTGATTATTTTTGACCGTTTCAGTTTGCCGAACGCGAACGGGATTGTGTTTGCCACGTCCGGCGCGGGTAAAAGTTACGCGGTGAAATTGGAAATTTTGCGGACACTCATGATGGGCGTTGACGTTATTGTGATTGACCCTGAAATGGAGTACAAAAATTTGTCTGACGCGGTGGGCGGTTCGTATGTTAATTTGTCGCTTGCGTCAGAGAGCAAACTTAATCCGTTTGATTTGCCGCGTCCCACCACCGGCGATGCTACCACTGAAGATATTATTCGGAGCGCGGTGATTACCACCAAAGGAATCTTGCGCGTGATGCTGGGGCAATTTTCCGTTCAGGAGGATTCATTGCTTGACCGCGCGCTATTGGAAACCTACGCCAAAAAAGATATTACGGCTGATTCTGATTTAACTAAATTGGGCCCCACCGACATGCCCATTTTGACTGACTTGCAGGATATTTTGGAGGGCATGACCGATTCAAAAGATCTGGTTGAAAAATTGAAGAAGTATACGGAAGGCACGTTTTCCGGTTTGTTAAATTCCTACACTAATATCACGATGAATAATTTACTCGTGGTATTCAGTGTGCGTGATTTGGAAGATGAATTGCGGCCGGTGGGGATTTTCACGATTGTAAATTATATTTGGAATGTGGTGCGCTCCGAGCGAAAGAAGCGCGTGCTGGTGGTTGATGAGGCGTGGTGGCTCATGCAACATGAGGATTCCGCGCGGTTTATTTTCACGCTCGCGAAACGTTGTCGTAAATATTTTTTGGGCATTACCACCATCACGCAGGATGTGGCCGACTTTTTGGGGTCGCAGTACGGACGCGCGATTGTGACGAACTCGCAGATGCAATTGTTGTTGAAGCAATCAACGGCCTCCGTAGATAAATTGGTTGAGGTTTTTATGTTAACGCAGGGCGAGAAGTTTTTACTGTTGGAGTCAGGAGTGGGCGAGGGTATTTTCTTTGCCGGACCGCGTCACGCCGCGATTAAAATTATTGCTTCCTATAATGAGGATAAATTGGTAACGACGAATCCGGAGCAGTTGCTCGCGATTGATAAATCCAAAAAAGCGTTTAAGGAGATGATACAAACAAAAGAGACGACGCCAGCGGCGAGTGCTCCCGCACCAGAACCGGCGCCTAAGGAAGAGCCGAAAGAAGAGCCGAAAGAAATGGCAGTGGAAACACCGGCTGAAGTAGTGGCCGTGGCACCGGAAGCCGTGGTTGCGCCTGCACCGGCGCCGGAAGCGCCTAAAACATAACGCCTATGCTTTTTACTGAACGACGCCCACTCATGATTGGACTTATCGTGTTATCCGCGGTTGTGGTTGTGGTGGTTGTGATTTTTATTGTTCGTTTTGCGCGGAGTGGCGACTCGGGCGGAGAAGCAGTCAAGCCGACACCTGCTAAAATAGCTGGTACATCATCGGATGGCGCGGTGGTGCCACCAAAAGATTTTGATAAACAAACGGTTGAAAGTTTGGCTCGTCTTTTTGTTGAACGGATTGGCAGTTATTCAAATCAGAGTAATTTTCAAAATTTGAATGATGTGGCAAGTTTGCTGACGCCACGAGCGCGTACGTGGGCCGATGGTTTGAAGAAAACGCAAGATACCAGCGCGGGGTATCGCGGGATAACGACAAAAGCGTTGACCGCGGAGACCACTGACTGGAAACCACGTGAGAGCGCGCGCGTGCGTATTGCAACGCAACGACAGGAGGAGCGTGATGGTGCCTTGCCACAGTTGCAGTATCAGGATGCTGAAGTGCGCTTGGTTTTTCAGGGTGACTCGTGGCTGGTTGATGAAATGGTATGGAAGGATGTTCAGCCATGAGTGCGTGACACAATGGTTTTTTGATCGCTTGTTTCCGCTTTCTTGTTTTGGTTGTGAAAAGGAAGGGTGCTGGGTGTGTGGCGCGTGCGAAGACGCGCTTGTGTTTTTACCGCCGGTATGGCAGGGAGCTCCTATGCCACTCCGCGGAAGCACCGCTGTTTTTACCTATGACCAGCCGGTGGTGCGTTCCATGGTGATGGCGCTCAAATATCAGTATGCGGAATTGGTAGTTCCGGTGATGGGCGGTTTGATTGCTCGGTGGCTCTCGGACGGCGGCAGAGAAATGTTTCCCGCGAATGGCGTTATTGTTCCGGTGCCGCTCCACCCGCGACGGTATGCCTTACGCGGATTTAATCAGGCGGAATTGATTGCCCAGGAGCTTGGCCGCCTTCTTGGTCAACCGGTCGTTTGTCTCCTGAAGCGCACACGCGCTACGCGCCATCAAACACTGCAAACGCGTCTTTTGAGATGGCAAAATGTTGATGGCGCTTTTGCGGTGGCTGATGATGCGGTGATTGATGGAAGGCCGGTTATTATTGTTGATGATGTGACCACAACCGGCGCAACGCTTGCCGCATGCGCACGGCCGCTTATGGCGGCAGGCGTTCAGAAAATATACAGCTTTGCCTTTGCGCGTGAGTTATGATTGTTTGGCCGAGAAGGCAATAATCGCGCGCATTTGCGCGAGGAGGATCGTGATCCGTTTTTTTAAGGGAAATGCATCGGGCATTTCCGTACAGATTGAAAATTGCGCGCCGGATTTGTGCGCATATTCCTCACCCGAGCCATCGGAGCGGGGATTCAGCACCAGGCCATCATTTCCGCGATGCCTGTAGATACGTTTTTTGGTAACCACCGTGCCGTATTTTTTTGCGATTTTGATGAGGTTGCGATAGATGACGGGTTCGTGCGGTTCACGGGTGTAGGCAAAAAGATAGGAGCCGCGTTGTTCTTCGTCCTCATGGAGGGCGGCGAAGAAAAAGAGTGATTCCGCGGCGAGCGCTTTTTTTAGAAGTATATTTTCCGGCGCCGGTTGGTGATCAAGAAAATGGCGATTGAGATTTCGATTATCCTCATTACGATACTGATGTCGGTCAAAACCGTATGGGTTAACGAGCGGGAAGATGATAATCTTGATGTGCGCGGGGAGACGCGGTATTCGTTTGAGGAATGCAACGATTGCCCACGGACCTGACTCTTCGTCGCCATGAATGCCGGCAGAGAAACAGATAACGCGCTTGGCGCGCGCGGGGTTACCGAGCGTCACTTGATAGAGCGGATATTCGTGGTTTTTTCCTACCATGCCAAGCGTGGTGAGTGGGATTTTTTTCCGTTCGCACACGCGTTGCAACTCCCGGATATAGGGAGTGTAGTTTCCGGTTTTTTGCATAGCGCTTACATTTCGCGTAGATACCCCCAGGTGTGGAGGCGGTCACTATCCTCAAACCAACGATCGCCAATATCCGTGCGATAATACATGTGAGGAATAATAATGTTTTGAATGCGACGATAGACCTGATCTTGTGTTTGTTTTACCGTATTGCCCGAGCCGCAGACGACGAGCACCACGCCGGAGGTGCCGGTAACGAGCCATTCGTCGTTCACTAATTTGACGTCTTCAATGTGCACGCCTTCGGGCGGTTTCTTGAAATAGATGATGGAGTCCTTGGATTTTATCTCAAACGTTTTTTTGTCAGTGAAAGGGAAGGGCGGCACCACCAGACGCACGCCAATTTGGAAACCGCTTTTCACTTTTAATTTTGGATCATGCCCGGCGGCAAGTTCATAGAGGAATTCGCCCATGGGCGTCACCATACCTTCATGTTGAATGAAAATAGTTGGGTAGCCAAAACGCGAGGTGAACTCCAATGGATAAATGCCGTGGCCATTCACGATGCAGTTAATATCCATGTATCCCACATACCCCTCTTCCGCGAATTTTGATTCCAGTTTTTTGAGCGTTTGGTTAAAGAGGCGGTTGGGCCCGCTCCAAAACATGAGTGTTCCCATCTCGCCGGTTGAAGGCCCCAAATTGCCTGGGAATAATTTTTTGTGTTCAAAATTAACATTGATGGGATAGACAAATTCTTTGCCGTTAAAGAACGCGCCCACAGCAACTTCAACGCCAGTCACGCGTTTTTGCAGTTGGAAATCCGGCATTTTTTTGGTCCATCCTTTTTTGTAATCGCCAAGTACCTGAACCACATCGCGGCCGTCTTCTTCCTCGCCCACAAAGAGGAGTCCTTTGATGACTGATGATTCACCGTTTGGTTTAATGACGTAGCGGCCGGGGTTCGCGCGGACAAATTCAATAGCCAGATCAAACGAGGTAAAATTTTGATAGGGAATGATATTGACGCCCACTTTTTTTAGTTCTTCTTGGCCAAACGGACGGTCATCCTCAAGCATATCCGTGTACGGCGTGCCGCCTACCACCAGCTTGCCACGCTCCCGCACTTTTTTTGCTTTGAGTCCCTGGCCGAGCACGTCATCAAAAATAACAATATCCGCCCAATCAAGTTCTGCCTCCCAGTTGTCCACTTTTGGCACAAAGCCATCCGCCACTTCCCGTTCTTCCGGTTCTTCAGTGTAATATTTTACCTCGTGTCCTTCTTTGATAATCTGCCAGGCGATGTCTCCAATCAAACCATCTATGGAGACAAACAGAAATTTTTTTGATTCCATCGGTTTTCATTAGAAATAAATGACATGATGATTGTAGCAAAGTGGCGATTATTTTTCAAACAAAAACCCCGACGCGTCGGGGTTTTTGGTACGATGCTCTTTTTACGGTGCCGGTTGCGCCGGTGTGCCCGTTGCGGTGACGGCCGTGGTGGTTGCCGTTTCAGAGGGTGAAACAGGCGCGGCGTTACGGTTTTTATAGGCGGTGTAGCCGCCCCACGCAATGAGCGCAAGGACAATGAGCCAAATAAGGCCGCGTACAAAGCCACCGCCTTCTTTGTGAGAGTCCCTATCGCGCTGATTCCGCGTGGGCTCTGAAGCATCAGGTGCGCGCGCCTCGTCTTCCTTTTCGATGTCGTCTTCCACCTCCAACTTCTCTTGATCTCTGGGTTCGTCCATAGAAATGGGGATAATAAATAAAGCCATGAAAACTGCCTTCAGCTTAGCAAAGGGGGTAAAAACGTGTAAATAGGGGGCTGTGTACAGTTTATTTGTATCTGTTTTTACCGAGGCCGGAGCTCTTTACATGCGTGAATAGTTGTGGTATTATTGATTGTCTCTCTGGGAGACACTGTTTTGTCATTATGAATGCTATTAGAAACGTTGCTATCATCGCTCACGTTGACCATGGGAAGACTACGTTGGTTGACGCGCTTTTACATCGTTCAAAAACGCAGCTCTCCAAAAAAAATGCGGATGCTATCTGCATCATGGATTCAAATGAGCTTGAGCGCGAGCGCGGTATTACCATTTTTGCCAAAAATGCCGCGGTTTTTTGGGGCGACACAAAAATTAATATCATTGACACGCCGGGCCACGCGGATTTTGGCGGCGAGGTGGAGCGCGTGCTCAACATGGCTGATGGGTGTCTTCTTTTGGTTGATGCCAAAGAAGGGCCCATGCCGCAGACGCGTTTTGTGATGCGGAAGGCCTTGGCGCTTGGATTAAAAATTATTGTGGTGGTGAATAAAATAGATAAGCCGGACGCGCGGCCGGATTTTGTGCTGAACAAAGTGTTTGAATTATTTGTGGAATTGGGCGCCGAGGCCCAGGCGCTTGACTTTCCGGTTTTGTACGCGTCCGCAAAAAAAGAAAAGGCGGGTTTGGGACGGGATTTGAAGGACATGACGGATGTTGATCCTATTTTTGACGCAATTATTAAATATATTTCCGCGCCAGCCGGTGATGCGGCGCTTCCGCTTCAAATGCGCGTGGTTACGTTAACTAAAGACGATTTCAAAGGCCGCATCGGCACGGGCAGAATTTATAATGGTGTCATTCGCGCGGGGCAAGAGGTGGCGCATATTAATCGCGCGGGAGTGACGCGGAAATATCGTTTGGTGTCACTCATGACGCTTTTGGGACTTGAGCGTATAGAAATTAAAGAAGCATCGGCCGGGGATATTGTTGCAATCGCGGGCGTTCCCGATGTGGTGAGCGGGGAAACGATTGCGGATCCAGCAAATCCCGTAGCGTTGCCGCTACTTGCTATTGAAGAGCCCACCGTGAAAATGACATTCGCGGTCAACGATTCTCCGTTTGCCGGTAAGGAGGGGGAGTACACCACGTCGCGTCAAATTCGTGAGCGTCTGTACACGGAGCTTGAAACGGATATGGCGCTTCGTGTTATTGATGGTACGCAGGGTGATTGGATTGTGTCCGGGCGCGGCGAATTACATTTGGCAATTTTGATTGAACGCATGCGGCGTGAGGGGTTTGAATTTCAGGTTTCCTCGCCTGAAGTTATTTATAAAGAAGTTGGTGGTAAAAAATTGGCGCCGTATGAGCGTGTGTATATTGAGGTGCCGGAAGCGTATCAGGGAATTGTGATACAGAAATTAGGCAGTCGTCGCGGTAAACTGCAGGAAATGCGGGTGGAAAATGGCGTAGTATTTTTGGAATTCACGATTCCAACGCGAGGACTTTTTGGTTATCGCAGTGAATTTTTGACGGATACGCGGGGTTTGGGGATTATCAATACGCTTTTTGAGGAGTATCAACCGGTGGATTCCAGCGAGTGGCAGACACGCGAAAAAGGTTCACTGGTTGCGCATGAGACGGGTACCACACAATTGTACGGACTGCTTGCTGTACAAGATAGAGGAGTGTTATTTTTTGGGTCGGCAGTTCCTGTCTACGAGGGGCAGGTGGTGGGGCAGAACACGCGCGCGGGCGATATGCGCGTGAATGTATGCAAAGAAAAACGGTTATCTAACATGCGCTCAAAAGGCGATGGTTCAAGTGAGCATTTCAACGAACCGCGGATTATGGGTCTTGAAGATGCGTTGGAGTACATCGCGCCTGATGAACTGGTGGAAGTGACGCCAAAAAATGTTCGTATCCGCAAAAGAGATTTGTTGAAACGGTAAGCGCCGAGGCAACCCTTTCAAATCGCGAAGTTTCTATTGGCGGAGGAGGTGAGATTCGAACTCACGAGGGCTGTTAGACCCTACCTCGTTAGCAGTGAGGCGCACTAGACCACTATGCGACTCCTCCTGGTGAGAGAATCGTATCATATTTTTTCGCTTGCGTCAACGTCGCGCGCACGCTATACTCTGCTCACTATGTTTTCCGATAATGTCATCTTCTTCGACGGCGAATTCACCACCCTTGATCCAACCACCGGACGGTTGTTGTCGCTCGCGCTCGTGAAACCGAGTGGCGAGTATTTATATCTTGAACTGGAGACCGGCGATGCGCCGGTGCATCCGTGGACCGCAGAGCATGTTGTGCCGTTGCTCACCACATCAAAAATATCCGATGACGAAGCGCGCCAGAAGATTCGTGAATTCGTCGGTGATGGAAGGCCATTTTTGGTTGCGAAAACAAATCAGTTTGATTGGGTTTTTCTCGCCAAACTTATTGGTATCCAGAAGAAAGACGAGGGCGGGGACATTTTTAACTGGCGTCCCATTGATTTTACCTCAATCCTGTTTTGCCGCGGCATTGATCCGAGCCAGCCAAGCACGGTGCTTGCCAAAGATATGGGCGTTGACATTCCAGAAAATTTTCGCGAACACCACGCGCTCTCTGATGCGCAAATGCTCCGCGCGCTCTACTTGAAATTTGCGGCCGCGTAACGTTATCCACAAGGAGACCCGTTTCGTGCTATACTGAATGGGGTCAATCACTTCTTAATTTTTGTTTCTATGGCAGCGCAAAAGTCCACGATTAAGTGGGTTATCATTGGAGCCGTTGTGCTCATTTTGGTTGGGGGTATTTGGGGTACCTATAATAAACTGGTCACCTCAAATGAGTCCATTGATGGACAATGGGCACAGGTGCAAGCGACGTATCAACGACGTGTTGATTTGATTCCTGGTCTTGTCAACTCGACACGCGGGTTCTTTAAGCAAGAACAGGCGCTTTACGAGAAAATTACGCAAGCACGCGCGGCATATTCTGGCGCAAAGACGACCGCGGAACAGGTTTCTGCGGCTAACGTGCTTGAATCAAGCTTGAGCCGCTTGTTAGTGATTGTTGAGTCAAACCCGGAGATTAAGTCAAACCAGGTGGTCACTAATTTGATGGCGGAGTTGGCTGGCACGGAAAACCGTATTTCAGTAGAACGTATGCGGTTTAATGATGCCGTGCGAAAATATAATGTGGTGGTGAAGCGATTCCCCTCAAATATTATCGCCGGTGTTTTCAGCTTTGACGCGCGTGAATTCTTCCAGGCGCAAGAAGGCGCTGATAAGGCAGTACCGGTGAATTTGGATGTGAATTAAGGCGTGATGATGGTATTCGCATGGTTGTATACCTGAAACGCATTGTTATAGGAGCATTACTTGGACTCGCGCTCGTGAGTCCAAGTTTTGCGTTGGCGCAAAGTGAATTAGTGTTTCCACAGCCGATCGGTTTTGTGAATGATTTCGCAAATTTTTTGCGGTCAGAAACCGAGGGGGCGCTTGAGGCAAAGTTGGAGGCATTCCAGATGGAAACCGGGCACGAAATTACGGTGGTGACGACGGACAGTTTGCAAGGTACTACTATTGAAGATTTGGCGGTGCGTTGGTTTGAACGATGGGGGATCGGAAAAGAACAGGCAGATAACGGTATTTTGATGCTCATTGTTCCCTCGGAGCGTGTCATGCGCATTGAGGTTGGTTATGGCTTGGAGGGTGCGGTGCCAGACAGCGTTGCACAGCAGGTTGGCGATAACATCGTGACACCAAAATTTCGTGCCGATGATCCGGATGCCGGGGTGACGGCAGGCGTGGACGCGCTGATGAAATTGACGCAAGGCGAAGACGTGAGTGCGCTCTTAAATCCCAACGCCAACAGTGAATCACAAATGGGTTTAGTGTTTTTTGTGATTATGATTTTTATCTTCGCGTGGATAGTGTATGACCGGATTGCCATGGCACAAAAAATTCAGCCGTTTATGCGAAACCAAGGAACGCGCGGTGTTTTTGTTAGTGCGTTAAGCGTTGCGGGCGGTTTTATTGCCGGCCTTGCTGGATTTTTACACCCCTTGGCGTGGGCAGGAATTTTTGCGGCAACCGTTGGCGCTTTGATTTTTTATCTTACGAAAGACGCGGGGAAACACCGTGGCGGCGGTTCGGGTGGCGGATGGTATGCTTCAGGAGGTGGATTTGGTGGCGGAGGCGGGAGTTTTGGCGGATTTGGTGGCGGTTCTTCCGGCGGTGGCGGTTCTAGCAGTAGGTGGTAATACAAAAAACTCCCCGATCTGTCGGGGAGTTTTTTGTCAGACCAGCACGCGGACATGTGCCGCGAGGATTCCGGCAGCAACACTGACGTTCAGCGATTCTTTTTTTCCGTGCATGGGGATTTCAATCACGTGATCAGCCCGTTTTAAGAGCGCTGGCGAGATACCGCCCACCTCGTTACCCACTATGAGCGCGAGCGGCAACGCCGGTTTCCATGCGCGATAGTCAGTTGCGTTTTTTGTTTGTTCCGCCGCAATGATGAGTACGCCCGCATGTTTTAATTGTTCAATGATGCGCCATGCGTGCGCGTGATGTTCCCACGGCACGTTGTGTTCAGCGCCAAGCGAAACTTTATGAATTTTAGGATTTTTATCCGGTGTTGGTGTGTAGCCGCACAAAAAAATTTTATCTACGCCAAACGCATCGGCTGTGCGAAAAATTGAGCCGACATTATAACAACTCCTGATATCCGGCAGAACGAGGTAGAACATTTTTGACTTGGCGGTGGGGGTGAGATTCGAACTCACGGTACCCTTTGGGGGTACGACAGTTTTCAAGACTGTTGCCATCAACCACTCGGCCACCCCACCATCATGCGAAGGTAGTATGGCACACCAGAGCCAAAAAATCAAGGCGCGAGGTAGTGTTGACAGAGCGCGCCTCGTGTGATAATCTCACTCTATCTTTGACAACTAAGGAGTCAATGATGGATACGATACGTCGTCCACCGCCTATCGTGCGGAACACGTGGACGTGGGGCGACGTGGACGCGCCCCGAGACGTCTCGTGCGAGAACATCCGCATGATGCTGCTCATCGCGCGGCTCGTGTGGGGTATCGACGGTGGTTCCGTGATCGCGGAACTTCCCGCTCCCTTCGATCGGCACGCGCTTCTTGTGGACGCGCGGAATTTCGTGCCGCTCTGGGTGTACGTGCACGTGGCGCACGGGATTCACGACCTGGTAGGTCGCGTTGAGGGGACGCAGTATCCTTTTGCGCCGGAGCGGTTTGCCGCGTTTGGCGTGGAAGGAATCCGGTTCCAGACATGGGGCGATCGGCGCAAGGCGCTTTCACAGCTCTTTGCTTCGTTCGCGAATCCTTTGCTCGGGTACCGTCGGGTGCCGGTTGAGAACTTGGATTTCAACTGGACAAAATCCTATCGCGTGGTGAGCGAGGGTTCCACATGGTGGATGCCGATGTTCTTCGCGCGAGAAGACATCCCGCTGGTGGATGACCTGCCATCGGATTGGTGGATTGTTGAGGGGCTCTGGCCGGGCATCGCCACCATCTTCGGTCTGCCGCCGGCGCGTGTAGTTCGACGCACACGGAGCTACGATCCGGTCCAGTTTTTCACGCAGGGTCGCAAGGTGCGTGACCTGCAGTGGCGGGTTACGGAAAAGGAAGACCGGGCAACCTTCATCATTAATGGTGAACGAGTTGGCGAGCGGGTGCATCTCCTGCCACGTGCGATTCGTGACGGCACATGGTGGTTCACGGGTGACGTGCTTTCGTCTGGCGAAGCGCCGGCATCGGTGGATATGCCAATGTTTTTGGCGTCGAAGCGGTGCATGATCGGCGATTACCCTGTCTGTGAATCTCGTGACATGCTGTATGCACCCGAGTTGAGCCGTCGGGTACTGCAGGCAGAAATTCACGCGCGTCGGCCCATCGGGTACCGCATGCGCGGCGACGCGGTTCAGGTGGCGGTTGAGTCCGGTCAGTGGGAAAAGATCGGTACCATAAACCTGCGGAATGTTTCCGTAGCGAGCCTCCCTACAGCCATCCGTTTCACGACAGACATACAGCTGCCTCATGGCGTACCGATTGTCACGAAGGGTGAGGTGTGGGGTCAGGATCTTGGGTTCAGCGCCCGGGTCGTGTGGGACAAACCACCGCCGTTTTGGCGGCGTGACCTCCGCACCGTGTGGCAGCGGCTGTTCCCCAATCAGCGTGTATTCGAGCGTCTGGCAGATCGGGCGCGTATCGCAGGGTTGCAACGGCAGCTCTCTACCACAGAATCCGAGCGGCGGCGTGTGGAGGATGCATTCCAGTACAAGCTGGCCGAGCTGGATACGCGCGACCATGACCTCGCCGAGGCAACCGTTCGTTCGTTCCGGCGTTTTGCTTCGCGATTTCCTTCCGCGGAAATTGCACAGCAGGTGCTTGACGGGACGTATGTTAGTGAACGAGTGGAGGACGCGGTATTCCTGGTGATTGATGCGGCAGGTTCCACAAACGCCGTGCAGGATCGTATCGCACGCGCAGGGGTGGAGCATGATCTTGCAGAACAGGCAAAGATTTTTGCCGCCGCCTACAACGGCTTCATGACGTGGGCCAAAGAGGTAGTGCAACGGCACGGTGGTTGGGTGTTTGCATTTGAAGGCGATGCGATCAAGGCGGTTTTTGGACTGAACCAAAAATCTCCGCGCGCGCTCGCGGCGAATGATGCATTCAAGACCGCGCTTGATCTATTGGCGGGTATTGGAAAGTGGCCGTCCGGCGAAGGGTTGGCGTTTGGTGCGCGCATCGGCATTGCGATGGGTACCACCCATTTGAGCTTGGTTGGTACGGGTGAAGATGCCTTTATGACACCCAATTCACGCGCGCTTAATGCCGCGGCGCATCTTGAGAAATCAAAATGTCGTCAACGGGGTGGCGAGATTGCCATTGATGGTAAAACCGCCGCGTTCCTTGCGGAGCAGTTGAACGAATCACGACTTTTGGTTTGGCGCGCCGTTGAAGAGCTAGATGGTGCGCAGATGGAAATTGTGCGTGTTTCGGAGTAGCACACACCTCACGTATAGTCACGTGAGGTTTTTATTTAGTCCAACACCCGCCATACCGGCAAGCGCGCCGGTTACAAGAAAAATCAATGTGTCTGTACTGGTGAAGATAAGCGGGGTTTCAAAAATAAATGGTTGTGGTAAGAGGACGTGAAGCGCTACAAAGATGACGCCAGCAAGTAGGCCAAGGATGAGCTGATATTTGCGTTCACCCCACCATTCAATAAGGAGCGCCGAGGCGCCAATGGCAAAGACGTACGGGAAGAGTGGCGCGACGGGATGCGGCGGGACGATGATAAAGTCCGCGACGCGTTCAGTCCAGGTAATGGCGTAGAGGGCGAGGAAAATTGCCGCAACAGTTGCGGCGCCACCCGGTGTGATGCGACGCGCGGCGGCAAGACATGCAATAAACGGCAGGATAAATAACACCTCGGCCCACGGAGAAAAGAAGGTTGCGTACAGGCCAATGGGATCAACGGGATGCACAATAAACCAAAGCAGACCAAGTACCACCGAAAGTTGTGTAAGCGTCAAGAGTGGGAATTTGCCGGTATCGTGGTTTTTGATTAAACGAAAGAAACCCCACGCGCTGATGGCGCCGCCAATCAGTGCGATGAGGTGTGGCGGACTCCATACCGCAAACGGCGTACTTAAATTTTCAATGCCAAACGTGCGATGCCACCACTCATCAAAGGGCGCCGAGAGAAACGTGAGCACAAGACCACCGAGCGCAATGTTGAGGAGCGGGCGCAGAGCAGAATGTTTTTTCCACAACCAAAGTTGCAACACGGCAGCAACAAGGAGCGCGGTGTAGAGAATGTTGTGTGGAGGAATAAAAAAACTGTCACGTCCCATGAATACGTGCCACCAATCGTCCCAGAATAAACCAATCAACATGAAAAGGTAGACGATAACGATGCCGATGAGCGTTTTTTGATTGATGGTTTTTGTGGGCATAGTGATCTTTAGTATACACGATATGTATTTGACAGGCGAATGATGGTATGGTTAGCTTGAGATACACATTGGAGGAGGGAGCGGTGTCACAACCAAAGAATGAAGGTCGGGTAGACCTGATTCAGGGATTGACCGAGGGGCAGACGGATCGTTTGTTGCGCGGCTTGGTTCCGCGCATGGTTGCCGATGGTATGGTGTTCATCACGGAAGGTGATTTTACTGACAGCATGTTTCTCTTGCTTGATGGGCAGGTGCGTGTAGTTTCGCACGCTGGCACTCCCGCAGAAGTGCTGGTGGCACGACGTTCTGTCGGCTCGATGCTTGGAGAGGTGAATTTTGTGGCAGGTGGATCGCGCTCGGCATCAGTCATTGCTGAGGGTACAGTGCTCGTGCTTGAGTTCACGAAGGCCCATGTAGAGGCAGTCACGGGCGTGGATATGGGTCTTGCGAAGCAATTGGCGTGGAATCTTGCGCGCATCATGGCTGAACGGTTGCGCAATACCACCACACAACTCTGGGATGCGCAGTCAACGCATGATTTGACTATTCACGCGTTTCGGCGTTTGCAGGCGGCCACGAGGCGCTAGAAGTACACCCCGACTTCCATCGGGGTTTTTTATTTCTCGCGCGTATGGTATACTACATGTAGTTTGTTAATTTAACAATTATCGCCTATGCGTATACGATCATCGGCAACCGTTGGTTTCGCAACGGTGGGTATGCTCCTTCTCTTAGGAGCAGGATGTTCAGCGTCAGTGGGCACTGGTAGCGCGGCTCCGGAAGTTGGAGCGCGCGTTTTGGCTCCTGATAATGGGAGCGTCTGGTGGGAGGGTACCATCGATCAGGTTGATGGTACGATTTATACGGTGAAATTTAACGCGGATGATAAAATTGTTGCGCGGCCGCTCACGAATATCGCACCGTATCCGGCTGGCGCGCTTGCGGTTGAGGTTGGCGATGCGGTTGTTGGGGAATGGACAAGCGGAACGTTCTATGCGGGAACGGTGGCGGCTATTTCGGGTAATCTCGCAACGGTCGCGTGGGATGATGGCAGTGCACCATCCGAAGTAGCGACCAATCGGCTCACCAAGACCTTCAAATAATAGTGACGTAAGAAGACCCGCTCGCGGGTCTTCTTCTTGCCACATGATTTTGTTATACTTGGTGGTATGAGTACGCAAAATCGTCGCAAAGAAAAAGATGTCGTTGATTTTTTATTAGAGCAGGCGGGCGAGAGCGCGCGTGTCTACACCACGCCGGGTGACGAAGAGGCGGAGGAGACGGAGGCGCATGAGCCGGAGGGTCAACTGGCCGTTGATATTATTGATACCGACGACAGTTTGGTGGTGGTGGCAACGGTTGCTGGCGCGAGCCCGGAAGAGATCAGCGTGTATGTGCACAATGATTTGTTGACCATTCGTGGCCGGCGCGCGTTACCCGTTTCCGTGTCAGAGAACGCGTTTATTCATCGCGAATGTTTTTGGGGGCGTTTTTCACGCACCATCATTTTACCGCTTGATGTCCGCGCTGATGGAGTGCGAGCGGTGTACAAAAGCGGCGTACTGGTGGTATCGTTGCCGAAAGAAAAACGCGAATCGCGCGTTCCCATTACGGTAGTGGATGAAGGATGATATGAGTGAGGAGCAAACACATCACCGAAAACGGTTGATTACTATACTCGTCGTCGTGGGAGTGTTGTGGTTGCTCGCGATGAGCCGCGCGGTGTACGCATTCCAAGATAAAAAGGTGATCTATGATGGCGTGAAAATTGGCGCGCAGGATTTTTCCGGTTTAACGTCCGCGCAGGCAAAAGAAAAAATACTCGCGTTTGAATCACGCATGTCGGTGCAGGGATTATCTTTTTCTTATCGCACTGCGCGGGACGAGGAACGGCAAGCGGTGATTTATCCAGTGGTGTTTCGGAGTGATGGCACGGATTCACGGGATATTATTGATATTGATGTAGAGGCAACGGTTGATGCGCTTTGGGCGGTGGGACGCACGGGAACGATGGTGCGCAAGGTGGGCGAGCGTATCGCCAGCCAGTGGTATGGGCGCACGGTACCGGCGGCGGTGCAGGTTGATCGCGTGCTGTTTCGTGATGTGGTGCGACTTAATCTTGCTTCCGATGAACAAGCGGCACGCGATGCGAGGGTAGCGTATGAGCAGGGTGTTTTTAGAATAGAACCTGACGCGACGGGTGTGGCATATACCGTTGATCGGGGGCTTGACGATGCGGTGGATCTTATTCGTCGTCTTGAGTTGCGACCCATTGCTGTTGATCGAACCATTGATAAGCCAACAATTACCGCCGCGGCGCTTGAGCCATTGGTTTCATTTCTCGCGCCGGTGACCGCGGACGATATTACGGTGACGTACGAAGATCCTCACAAAAAAGAGAAATTATCGTGGACGCTTGAGCATGAGAAAGTTGCGGCGTTTCTTAACGTCACACGGCATGAACAGACAGGGCTCACCCTTGGTTTGTCTGAAGAGCCGCTGCGTGCGTGGATTAAAGAAACCATTGGTCCGCGGGTTGAAGTGGAAGCACGCGATGCCAAATTTAAAATTGAGGGTGAACGCGTGATTGAGTTTCAATCAAGTCGCACCGGCGTCCGCATTGATACTCCCGCGCTTGAAGGCGCGCTTTCGCAGGTGGTAGCGGCGCGTTTTGATCGGCTCGCGCGTGGCGAGAGCGGACCCTTTTCACCGGAGCAACGTGTGGTATCACTCACGGTAGAGACGGCGGAGCCAAAGATTAAAACCGGAGATATCAACAATTTGGGGATTCAGGAAATTTTGGGTATTGGCACGTCCAGTTGGCGCGGGAGCTCAGCCAATCGCATTAAAAATATTCGGAACGGCATGAATAAATTAAATGGTTTGCTCATTAAGCCGGGTGAGGAGTTTTCATTACTCGCCGCGCTTCGACCATTTACCTCCGAGGGTGGGTATTTGCCGGAACTCGTGATCAAGGGGGATAAAATTGAACCGGAAATCGGCGGCGGATTATGCCAAATTGGCACCACGTCATTTCGTATGGCCATGAATAGCGGAATGCCCATTACGAGACGAATCAATCACGGTTTGGTGGTTACCTATTATAATGATCCGACGAACGGCAATCCAGGAACGGACGCAACCATTTATGATCCTGCGCCGGATTTTCGTTTTTTGAATGATACAGGACACTATCTTTTGTGGACGACACACATGGATTCTGGGGCCGGGAAATTGGAGTTCACCTTGTGGGGAACGTCTGATGGGCGTAAGGGCTCATACAGCGCGCCCGTGGTGCATAATTGGATTGCGACCGGCCCCATGAAGGAAATTGAAACAACTGATTTGAAACCAGGTGTACGCAAGTGTCAAAGTAGACATCCGGGCGCGGTGGCCTCATTTACCTACACGGTTGATTTACCAAACGGTGAAAAGAAGGAAACGCTGTATAAAAGTTATTATCGGCCATTACCGGAAATTTGCAGCATTGGTGTTGAAAAGAAGACAGAGGGTGAACCGATACTGTCTGCCGATGGCGTGCCAACGGAAGGCGCACCTGCTGATGCTCAGGTTGCTGATACGCCGCCCATTTCAGTTGACGATCTTGCCGGATGATTTTATTTAATTTCAGCCAAAAAATACCCTCTTGACAAGAGGTATTTTATTGTGGTATGGTGTAGTTTCGCTCGTGCGAAGAAGTGGCCATTCATCCGTAGTCACGACAAGCATGGAGACACCTTGTGGGGTATTGCTGGCCTCCGGGCTCGCACGCTACTTCAAGGTGTCTTCTTGACTACGGGTTCTGTGGTTATTTCTGCAACACAGGAAACACATCACCACCCCGGCTCTGCCGGGGTGGTTTGTTTTTCAGAGTTGCGGGAAACGAAGGGAGTGTATATAGTGGTATCGCTATGAAGAAGATAATAGTTATTCTTTTTTTGTTTCTCCTCTTTCTTCCGTATTTTGGGCGCCCCTTCGCGCTAAATTTGAATCCGGATATGGGACTACAGCTCATGGATGTGTTCCGTATGGTGGATGCGCGATGGAGTTTTGCGCTTGACCCAAGCGCCGCGTACGCCAATCCACTGGTGCAGATGCTCGTGGATTTTCACGGCGTCTTTCGTCAGCTCATTTACTTTCCCATTTTTTATATTTTGGATTTGTTTGGCATGGGGATCCGCGAGGCCACCGTGTATGGAACACTCCTTATCGTAGGCGTCGCCCTCACATACCTTAATTATATTTTTGCGCGCGTGATAGCAGGGGAGAAAAAAGCGTTTTGGTTTACCGCGCTCCTTTCGGTTATTCCTTTTTATGTGTTGCAAGTGAAAGGCGGGTGGTGGCATGTGTTTGTGTATCCGTTGCTTTTGGCAGGGCTCGCGGCGGAACACAAATTTTTAACGACCAGAGCCCGGCGATGGTACGCCTGGTTTTGCATCGCCGCTTCCGCGTATCTGTTAGCCGATACCGGTTTTGTCTTTGGCGGCTTATTGTTTGTGGTATACGCAGTGATATTTTTTTGGCAGGGGAGTAATCTGCGTGCGGTGCCCGCACATTTGTGGCGGGCCGTACGGAGTCCGTGGACGTTTCTTCCGCTTTTCGTGCTCGCTGGCTCGTTTGTTGTAACGTACATCGGAAAAACGCGTTTCGGCGCTGAATTTGGCATCATGGCGCGTTTCTTGGAAAAAGGCGGGCATGTCGGATTTTCTGGGTTCGGTGTTCTCCCGCATTTTATCAGTCAAGGAATGGGGCTTACGGGTTTTATTCTTTTCCCCGTAATTCTTGCGACCGCTTGTTGGTTTTTGATGCGCGTTTGGCGACAAGAGCGCGATTCGTTACTTTTAACCTGTATCACTTATTTTTTTGTTACGTTTGTTCTGTTGCTTTTTGCCGGCGGATCAGGCGCGGCGGTGTATGAGTTGTATATTCCTGGTTTGCTATTGCTGGTATACGCTTTTTCTCGGCTCAAAAAAGCATGGATACAAAATGTGTTCATGACAGGCATTGCGGCAGTGACGATGATGCAAACGGTGGCATATAATTTTGAAATACATCCTCCGCAGTTTCTTGCTCGTTCGTATTCATTCATTCGCCCAAACGATGCCTGTACGGCACTTTGGTGTCCGTGGCATTTTGCAGAGCCCAAAAATTTAGGCATTACCACGGCCGCATTTGTGTTACGAGATTATCTCGGCATCACGCCGGTTCTCTTTACCTCCATGCAGGAGAATTTTTACGAAAAACCAAAAGAGATATTTTTTTATAGCAACTACGGGCAAGGGCCGTCCATGAGCATCGGCCGGCGGATTAGTTATGAGGTGAAGGATGTTGCGTCGGCACGGATAATACTCGTGTTTGCGCCAGAAGTTTCCGCGCATGCGCCGGGAGCTGTAGAGAAAGAGAAAAATCAGGCAGTGTTGGATTTTCTCGCGGCTCATCCGGAATATAGAGAAGTGGCAATCGTAACACAGGACGGCGTGGAAATGATAAAAATTTTTGAGCGCGATTCAGCGCGCGCACCACGCGTGTTCTCGGTAGAGGAATACGATGCCAAGTTCAACGCGCGCTACGGGCATTTGCGGGATATTGGGTTTATTGATTTGGGGTAATAACGCCATAGGTTGCCCTCTATACCATAGGATGATAATATGCTATGTATATGCCAGCTAAATTTATTTTTTCCGAGGATTGGAGCACCGCGAACCGTGCACAGTCCTGGTTAAAGGAGGTTGAACAATATGGTAAGAATTCCTATGTTTTGGGTATACTGAATTTAATAGAGGGGTGCAAACCTCGCAGGGTTTTTGATGTTGGGTGTGGCAATGGATTTCCCTTTGCGAGTAGTTTACTAGAAAAAAACATTGAGGTACATGGTTGCGATCCCTCTCTCTCTCTCTTAAAAGAAGCAACACGGCAGTATCCAGCGCTTCGGTGGTATCACACGGGTTACGAGCACATGGTAGAAAAAATTAATGGCGCACGTTACGATGTGGTGTATTGTTTGCGTAGTACGTGGTTATTCCCCAATATTATTTCCGCGCTTGGGAATATGCTTGAAATTACAAAACCCGGTGGTATAATAATTTTTGATATTATGAATAGTGATTCTCCAGAGATTAGTAAGTTTATAAAAACAATGAGAAAGAAAAAATATCGTACGTTTTTTAAAAATATTGTTAAACTTGTCCTCAATACAGTAGTGCGTACCAGCTATTCCTATGCTAGTGGCATAGATAAAAATTATCCCGTTTCACCAAATCAGGTAGATACCTTTTTGATAAGAAAAAAATTCTTATTTAAGAAGTTTACTTTTAGTCAGATGTCGGGAGAAAATACCAGTTATGATCCGCTGGCATTTAGGATTTTATATTGCGTACAAGTTCCCGAGAATATTTAACCCCGCACAATCTTTTCCGCCTCTTCCGGTTTTATTTCGTAGAAGTGTTCGGGTTTGGGGAAGGCGCCCGTGCGCACGTCTTCAACATACGCGCGGAGCGCGAGTGAAATGAGTTGTCCGGCTTCGCAATAACGCTTGACGAATTTTGGTTTGAATTGTTCAAACAAGCCAATCATGTCATGGATGATGACGAGTTGACCATCTACGTGGTCACCAGCGCCAATGCCGTAGACGGGTATTCTTAATTTTCCAGCAATCATGCCTCCGGATTCCGCCGGCATCGCTTCCAACAGCAAGAAATGTGCGCCTGCTTCTTCCAAGGCAAGTGCATCTTCCAAAAGCGCATCATAACTTTCTTTGGTTTTTCCTTGTACGCGGTAGCCGCCAAATTGCGCCATGTTTTGCGGGGTCAAACCGAGATGTCCCATCACCACAAAACCAGCATCAACCATGGCGCGCACGCGGGACGCAACGCGTCGGCCGCCTTCACATTTCACCGCGTCACAGCCCGCTTCTTGAATAAACCGTCCGGCGTTCCGAATGGCGGTTTCCTCAGACGGTTGATAGCTCATAAAAGGCATGTCGCCCACAATAAACGCGCCTTTGCCTGCGGCGCGCACCACGGCTTTTGAGTGGCTGATCATTTCATCCATCGTGACCGGGATGGTGGTTTCATAGCCGAGTGTTGTCATACCGAGTGAATCGCCAACCAAAATCATGTCCACACCCGCGCGGTTCGCCAAAAGCGCGAGCGGATAATCATACGCGGTGATGTACACCACTTTTTCGCCCTTTTTCTTTTTATCCAGGAGGGTGAGAAGGTTTATTTTTTTGCGTTCTTCAGTAGACATATAGTTAGTTTATTTCAGACGACTTTTTCTCGCCGCGACCTTCCAGCGGTTCAATCAGCATGTTGGTATAAAACTCTTCGCGTGGCAAGAACGGCGCCATGTCTTCCAAAGGTTTTGAAATATAGCGCCCGTCCGGCAGACGATCGGCAACGAGTTTTGGCACGAGTTTTTGACCGGAATCTAAAATGACATCGCAGAGCACTGGGCCGTTCATGTGGAGTACGTTTTGGATGCCGGCGCGCATTTCATCGTGATTGGCGATGGTGATGCCCGGAATACCATACGCCGCGGCAACACGAATAAAGTCAGGCGTGCTATATCCGCGCCCCGTTGCCTCGTAACGCGAATCAAAATAAATTTCTTGGAATTGTTTGATAATGCCGTAGCCGTGATTATTCAAAATAAACATTTTGATTGGCAGATCATGGAAGCGAACCGTTTGCAACTCTTGGATATTGAGTTGAAAACCACCATCGCCATCAATACAGATAATGCGTTTCTTTTTGTCCGTGCCAAATGCCGCTCCTATCGCCGCCGGCAGTGCATAGCCCATGGGTGAATTGCCAAAGGTGGAAAAAAGTTGCTGGCCTTCTTTGACGTGAAATGCCTGCATGGTCCACGTCAGATTGCCGCCCTGGTCAGGAATAATAATGTCATCCGCGCCTAATTCTTGCGACAACGTTTCAATGAACGCGTAGGAGTTTACGGTGCCTTGTTGCGCGTAATATTCAGGGAGGACGGTGGGGTAGCGCTGTTTTTGTGTGGCGCAATAGGTTTTCCATTCCGTAAGATCCGGCACGCGGATTGCCGGAAGCGCGGCGTAGAGCGCCTGTATAAAATCTTTGGCATCCAGAAGAATGGGCACATCCGCTTTGACACGATGAGACAATATGTCACCTTTGAACAATTCTTTTTCGTCGATATCAACAACGATTTTTTTTGCGCCGCGCGCAAACGTTTGTCCTTGCGCGCTCGTTTGGCGCGTATCTAACCGCGAACCAATCGCCATCACCAGATCAGCGTTTTGCACGGCAAAATTCGCGGCGCGGTTTCCGTATACGCCGTACTGTTCAACGTAGAGCGGATGGTTGTGGGGGAGAATATCAATGCCGCTCCAGCTTGCAATCACCGGGATGCCGAGTGCGTCTATCAGCGCGCGAAATTCTTTGGTGGCGCGCGCGAGTTTAATGCCGCCGCCCGCGATGATGACCGGACGACGCGATTGATTGATCAGCGTCACCACTTCTTGTATTTTTTTTTCAAGCGCATCCGGCGGCGTCAGCACGAGCGGTTCCGGCGTGTAACCAACCAGGGTGTCGGGATCAATGTCCGCGTGTTGAATGTTGAGTGAAATATCCAAAAGAACCGGTCCGGGACGGCCGCTTTGCGCAATAGAGAACGCCTGTTCCAGCACGGCGCGGATTTTTTCCGGCTCCGTAATTTGGTATGCCCATTTGGTGATGGGTTTTGCGATATCCACAATTTCCGTTTCCTGAAAGCCAAGTTGCCGAACGCCGCTCGTCCCTTTGGTTTCGTGCATATTCACTTGTCCGCACAAGAAAATGCAGGGGATGGAATCAAACCACGCGCAGCAGATGCCGGTGATGAGATTGGTGGCTCCCGGGCCGCTGGTCACCACGGCCGCGCCCGGTACGCCGGTTACGCGCGCGTACGCCTCGGCCGCCATGGCGCCGGCCTGTTCGTGATTGACGCAGACGTAATCAATGTCGCGCGTCTTGCGTACCGTGCCGATGGAATCAACAATATGGGCGCATGCGCCGCCCGTGATGAGGAAGATTTTTTTTATGCCGCGATCGGCCAAAAAGTGAATGAGATAATCGGACAATTTCATACCTTCACACACTGTTCAAGATATTGTTTGATGACGTTTAATTCGTAGTCAACCATTTCCTCGGTCAGGCCGTGATTGCATCCGATAATGAAGGTGCGGCGCATAATGGTGTTCGCCCCCGTTAATTCTCCGTGTACGCGGCAGGCGAGATTTTTATAGGGTTCATGATAAAGAATATTGCCGGTAAAGAGCAGGCGCGTCTGGATGCGATTTTTTTCAAGATACGTTAAGAGATGCCGGCGCCCAATGGGTGAACTTTCACGAATGGTCACGGGGAAAGCAAGCCAGTACACCGTGGCCTTGGGATGCGACGTTGGCATGATAAAGTGTTCCGGATATTGCGAGAGGAAGTGGAATATCTTATTGAAATTCCGCATGCGAATGGTGTTGAAATAGGAAAGTTTTTTCAACTGCACCAGTCCAAACGCCGCCTGCATTTCAACTGGCTTGAAGTTATAGCCGATTTTGACGTGATAGAACTTACCGTCGTAGTCCGTGTCGTCTAATTTGAAATTGAAACGCTGTTCAATGTCTTCATCGTAGTTTTCTGGCAGGGCGCGTCCCCAGTCGCGGTAGACTTTTGCCGTGCGAATGAGATCAGGATTATTCACCATCACCATGCCGCCACCGCCACCGGCCGTCATGTTGTGCGAGGCATAGAAACTGGTGGTGGTAATATCTGACCACAGCCCCGGCGGTTTACCGTCATATAAACTGCCGTGCGTGTCGCATGAGTCCTCAATAAAGAGGAGGCCATATTTGTCACAGAGCGCGCGAATGCGTTCCATGTCATTCATGTTGCCGAGCGCGTGCGAGATAAAAATGGCTTTGGTTTTTGGCGAGATTGCGGCCTCCAGTTGATCAACGTCAATGTTGTAATTGCCTGGTTTTGAGTCAACAAAAACCGGCGTGTGTCCCTTTACGATAATCGGATTTAATGTGGCGGGGAAGGTGCAGGCCTGGGTGATAACCTCACAATCGCGCGGGAGGTTCGCAATTTCCATGGCAATTTGATTGGCCGAGGATCCGGAATTAACAAAAAGGCCGTATTGCTTGCCGAAGAGCGCGGCGATTTTATTTTCAAATTCTTCAGTGAGGCGGCCGGGACCCAGCCAGCCATCTTTCAAGCAGGCCACAACGGCGTCAATTTCTTCTTGATCAAAGACCGCTTTGGCGTAGAGGACGCGATCGCGACCCGGGACAAACTCCGTAGGGTTCATAGGAATTTATAATTTGTTTTTATGATCGTTAATAATATCACGAACGACAAAGTGGGGGCGCTGTTTGACCTCTTGATAAATCCGGCCAATGTATTCGCCAATGATGGAAAGACACAAGAGTTGAATGGCGCCCAAAAAGAGCACCGAGACGAGCAGGGTCAAAAATCCTGGGGGCGCCTGCCGGTAGGTATACGCAAGCGCGATATAAAAAATAATGCCGATTGCGGAGAGGAGGGTGACCGCGGCGGCAAGATAGCTAATCCATTCAAGCGGTTGTGACGAAAACGCAAAGATCATTTTTTTGGCCCATCGCACGTTGTCCATGAAGGTCAGATTGGTTTGTCCGGAAAATCGTTCGGCGCGGGTGTAAGGGATGCCGGTGCTCTTTAATCCTGTCCAAGCGCGGAGACCCCGGATAAATCGGTTTGCTTCCGGTAACGTACTAATAAGATCAATCGCGCGACGATCCATGAGTCCAAATTCACTGGCGTCAAGCGGCATAGGCACATCAGCCACTTTTTTGAAAAGACGATAGAATGTTTTATAACCGATGCGGCGAATGACGCTGCCGCGGCGTCGCGCGCGGATGCCATACACGATGTGGTATCCTTCCAGCCATTTTTTTACGAATTCCGGAAAGAGTTCGGGCGGGTCTTGGATGTCGCCATCTAAGAGAATAGCCGCGTCTCCGGTGCAATAGGTGAGGCCGCTCGTGTAGGCACTCTGAACACCAAAATTGCGCGTGTGGTTGATAACCGTGAGGCGGTTATCTTGGGCGGCAATTTCACGCAGGATTTCTTCAGCGCCGTCAGGACTGTTCTCATTCACGTACACTATTTCGTAGTTGGGCGTGATATTCGTCATCACGTCGGTCACGCGCCGGTGCATTTCTCGCACGCTGCCGCCGTCGTTATAGCAAATGACGATAACAGAGAGTTTTTTGTCTGTCAGCATAGGGTTTTGACTGGATAATCACTCTAGCATAAGGGTTCCCCGGACACAAGAGCGGCTTGGTGGTTGATTTTTTACAGATACCTGGGTATGCTCCTCATATGAAGGTTTTAATTACGGGCGTCTCATCGGGGATAGGACGAGCGCTTACGATACAATTGATTGAGCAAGGGCACGAGGTATGGGGTGTGGCGCGCCGGGCTGATATGTTGGCTGAATTAACGAGCACGGTAGTGAGCCCACGCTTGCATGTTGCTCCGTGCGATGTGAAGGATGCCGCGCACGTCACTGCCGTGGCGGCTGAAATGCGCACGGCTGGCTTTATACCGGATGTGGTTGTGCTGAATGCCGGTGTTTTTATCTCGGATATTCACGGTGGGTTTCATTTTGATGCCCATCAAGAGTCATTTGATATTAATTTGAACGGCGCCCTCAGGTGGGTGGCTGAATTCTTGCCGGATTTTTTGGCGCGCGGTGCTGGTACGTTTATTGCTGTTTCTTCAACCGCTGCTTTTCGTCCAAGTGGCAGCGCTTCCTATTCGGGAAGTAAGGCCGCGCTTTCTATGGCGTTCCGTCAGTTTGCCATGAGTTTTGCTGATACGGGAATCACGTTTTCAACGGTTCATTTTGGACCCATTGATACGCGGCTCTGGCCGGGCAGGCGATTTTTTTTGGTGCCATCGTCCGGGCGCGCTGCCGCGTATGTGGCGCGGATGTTTGACCGGCCGAGCGGCTCGTACTTTTTTCCGTCCATTACGACGACGCTTTTGCGATTGTCGTTTTTTGTGCCGGATCGCGTCTTCAGATTTTTCGCGCGTTATTTGCGTCCATGAGTACATTGAATACATTTAGTGTTCACCTATCCGTGGTCATTCCGGCACATAACGAGGCGGAGAATTTGCGCGTGTTACTTCCGGAGTTGGACAATGCGCTCCAGCATATCTCCGCGGAAATGGTGGTGGTGAATAACGCCTCAACCGACGCGACCGCGCGGATGCTCGCGGGGTTGCAGCGCGAGCTGCCGCGTCTTATGGTTGTTGAAGAACCAACACGTGGGTACGGCCGGGCGGTGCTGGCGGGGTTACGCCAGGTGCGCGGGGAAACCATTGCCATCATTCGGGGTGACGGCCAAGAGAAACCAATAGATGTTGCGCGGATGTATGCCTTTCATCGCGCAGAAGGGCACGATGTTTCAAAGGGCGTGCGGAGCACACGCGCGCATGACGGCCTGCGCCGCATTGCGGTCAGTTGGTTTTTTAACACGCTGTTTCGGCAGGTATTTGAGGTTCCGTTTCGCGATATCAACGCTGCGCCCAAGTTTTTTTCGCGTCGTTTTTATGAGCAGGCGCGACTTGAATCATTGGATTGGTTTTTAGACGCCGAGATTATGTTGAAGGCCGCGGCGCTTCATTGCAAAATAGGGGAAATGGGAATAGAATACCTCCCGCGTCGTTCGGGGAAATCAACGGTGCGCTTTCGGCATATCGTGGAGTTTGTGAGAAATATCGCGCAGTGGCGGGCGCGCAAAACACATGACGGATACTTTTTATAACAATAAACGCGTTCTGGTGACGGGTGGGGCTGGATTTATCGGGTCATTTTTGGTGTTGGGGCTTGTGCGCGCGGGCGCGCGCGTTACGGTGCTCACGCGTCCTGGCGGAAACACGTGGCGACTGGCGGATATGCGCAAGAGTATTGAGATTGTCCCCGTTGATTTATTGAACAAGTCAGAGACGCTTGCGCTCCTCACGTCAGTTAAACCAGAATTGATCTTTAATGTGGCCTCGCTCGTGAATACCACACAAACCGTTGAAGTGTTGGAAGAGTTGCTCCTGCAAAATTTTAGCATCGCCAAAAATCTTTTTCGGGCGGCGGCGCAGGCGGGTATTCCCAAGGTGGTGCAGGTGGGCAGTATTGAAGAATATGGGCACGGCGAGGTGCCGTTTCTTGAAACCGCGCGCGAGGCGCCCATTTCACCGTATTCACTTGCCAAGGTGATGACCACGCATTGCGCGCTTTGGTTTCATCGCACAGGCGCACTCCGCGTTTCGGTGGTGCGACCCGCCGCCACGTTTGGCCCCGCGCAGGGCTTTGGCATGTTAACGCCCAATCTTATCCGCGCGTGTCTTGAAAAGAAGGATTTTTTGATGAACCCGGGCGATCAAATTCGCGATCTTATTTTTGTTGAAGATGTGGCGCGCGGCATCATGGCCGCGGGAGAGCGCGCGGAAGCGGACGGAGAAATTCTTAATTTGGGCAGCGGACGATTGTATCGCGTGAAAGAAGTGGCGCTTTTGATCAATGAATTACTCGGGAACCCCATTACCATTCAGTTTGGCGCGTATCCCTATCGTCCGCTTGATACGATGCGTTTTTTTATGGATTCACATAAGTCCCATCAGCTTTTGGGCTGGCACGCGCGCACGGATTTGACGCTCGGTATGCAACACACGGTTGCGTGGTATCGTGCCCATTATCAGGAGATGCCTTATGGCCAAACGTAGTATCTTTTTTCTTTTTTCTTTGTTTTTGGCATTTGAATATATTATTTTGGGTCCATTTTCGTATGTGCGGATTGGCGATAACATGGATATTTTTATTCCGCGCTTGGTATCACTGTGGCAGGGATTTTTTGTAGACGGATTTTCTTTTTGGGATGGGCGTTTTGCCGGCGGGATTGATCGTCTCGCGAATGACATGGTGTATCCCAACGTGGGCGGTCTCTTGTTTGGGATCCTGCCCGCATGGGTAGCGTATGGGTTGGTTATTATTGGCGCGACATGGCTTGGCGGATGGTATACCTATCGGCTCTGCCGCGAACACCTTGGTTTAGGCGAGCGCGCGAGCACGGTTGCGGGGGTGCTGTGGTCTTATGCGCTTATCACCGCGGATGTTATTCCGTATTTGCTTGGATTCGGCGCGTTGCCGGTTGCGCTGTATTATCTGGAAGCGCTTGCGCGCGCAGGAAAACCGTGGTGCGGCAGGGCGTTTCTTTTGGGCATTGCGTTTGCGTTTTTTTCATCCGTGCCTTTTACGTTGCCGTTTACCCTGGCAGCAAGCGCGCTCTGGTTTGTGGCGGTGCGGAAACACACCACACGTTCCGCTATTGCTCTTTTTTCTCTCTTTGCGCTTGGCGCAATTCTGCCGCACATTCCCGAGGTGGGGGCGCTTGCGGTGAATGCGCCGCTTTCCAATCGCGGCGGCGATTTTTATAACGCGCCGTGGTCATACGGACTTTCCACTATTATCTATCTTTCGCGTTCCTATTGGTTTGTGATCGCGCTTGCCGCGGCTGGTTTTCTGGTGCGCAGTAAAGAACGCGCGTTTCGCGGCGCGTTTTTGCTTGGCGCGCTTTTTCTTGTAGTGGCGCCGTGGTATCAGCCGTTTGCCACGCGGTTCGGTCAGTATTTTCTGCTCGTCAAAGATTTTGGTTTTGACCGTTTTTACTTTCTCGCGCCGTTCTTTTTTGCCATTGCCGGCGGTTTCACGTTGCATCATCTCACGGGCACGGTGCGCGTGCGACAGCGGGAATATGAAAAGAGCGTGATCGCGATTGCCGCGCTTGCCGTGGCGCTGGTAGGGGCGCTGGGAATGCAAAAAGTCGCGCATGCGCGGGTGTGGCTGCGCGAGGGAAGTTTTTACGCGGCAACCCACAGTCCGGCCATTGAAAAAATTCGTGAACTCAACATGCAAGAACCGTTTCGCGTGGCTACTATTGCGGATGAACGCACTGGGCTCCGTCCCACACTCGCCAACATGAATGGTTGGGAAACCATTGATGGGGATATTAACATCGCGTCGCGGCGGTATGTGGAGTTTTTTAAAGCCTTGACGCAGAATCCGGCGGTTGAACCAAAACATAGTTTTTATCTGTTGTGGCAGGCGGGCGATGAGGAGCGTGCGCAGGCGGCGAGTGACGCGAGCGCGCTTTTGGATCCCGCGTTGCTTTCACTGGCGAATGTGCGTTTTCTTTTGTCGCCGTTTCCGGTCTTTCTCACTGGTTTTCAGTTACTTCACGCGCCGGCTGTGGCGGCGGACGCGCCATCGTTTAAGGAGGCATGGAAGATAAATACGCGCGGCAGGGATCTCTATCTGTATGAAAATAGTGCTGTGTTTTCGCGCGCGTTTTTGGTTGATGACGCAGAAAAAATTCCTGATGTAAAAAAAGTGCATCGCGCTGAAATTATTTTTTACACTCATGATAAAATTGAAATGACCACCGCGAGCAGTACGCCAGGAGTTTTGGTGTTAACCAATAACTATAATCCGGGATGGCACGTGCTGGTGGATGGCGAGGAGAAAAAAATAATGCCGGTATATACGACATTTATGGGAATATCGCTTGAAGGCGGAAATCATACCGTAGTGTGGAAATATACTCCGGAATCAAGCAAATAAAACATGGAAAAAAAATTTATAAACAATATCTTGCGCCGGTTTGGATATGAAATTCAAAAATCAGGCGGCAAGGGTTCGCTTGCGGCCGTACTTTTGCGTGCGAAACAAAATGGTCTTGCGCCTGCAACGGTCATTGATGTTGGCGCGGCGTGGGGGAATTGGAGTCGCGAGAGCGCGCGAGTATTTCCCGATGCGCGGTATGTGCTTGTTGAGCCGCTGGTGGAATATCGCGCATCGCTTGAGCAGGTGGCCAAAGAATTACCGGGCGCGGTTTTGGTGCCATTGGTTGCGGCCTCGGCGCCGGGAACCATGACGTTTCACGTGCATCCTGATCTTGAAGGATCGTCGGTGTATCGCGAAGGCGATGATCCGCAGATCAATGGCGTGCCGCGCGAGCTTCCAGCCACTACGCTTGATGCCATCGCCTATGAGCATCACGTTGAAGGGCCGTGTCTTTTGAAACTTGATGTGCAAGGCGCGGAACTTGAGGTGCTTCGTGGTGCGGAAGAGACGTTAAAAAATACCGAGTACGCGATACTTGAAACCTCGCTCTTTGCATCCTATGACAATGTGCCGCTTTTGCACGAGGTGATTGCGTTTATGGCCGGGCGCGGTTTTGTTCCGTACGATATTTTAGGATTGCTCTACCGTCCGCTTGATGGCGCGCTGTGCCAGACAGATGTATGTTTTGTGAAGGAAAATGGCATGTTCCGCCGCGAGCGGGCATACCGACACCACGGGGATTGATTTTTTTTGGCTTTGTTGCTACCATATAACCCATACGGTCTATTTTTATTTTTCCTCTCAATCTTGCGAAATATGGACTTAGAAAATCATGGTTATGAGGTCAGCACTCGTTTAGTGGAAGAGTTAGCCATTCGTCAGCTTGCGCAGGTGTATCGGAAGGCAGACCCCTTTCCGCACACGGTTATAGATGGCTTTTTGTCAGAGGATTTTTTAGATGAAGTCGTTCACGATTTTGATGCCATACCAGATTCCCACTGGCAGGTATTTGAAAAAGAGGGATATGCGTATAAATTGGAGTGTCGGGAGATGGAACATTTAGGGTCAAGGGGTCGCCAAATTTTTTACGAATTGAATTCACCCCCTTTTCTGCGTTATCTTGAAAAATTAACGGGCATTACAGGATTAGTGCCCGATCCGTATCTCATGGGTGCTGGTTTCCATAAAATTCCCCGCGGTGGCAAGCTGGCGGTGCACGCTGATTTTAATTGGTATGAACATTTTAAACTGTACCGCCGCGTCAATCTTCTGTGTTATTTAAACAAAGAATGGCAGGATGATTATAACGGGCATCTTGAGCTGTGGGATAAAACACTTGAACATTGTGTGAAACGTGTGGCACCCGTGTTTAACCGTGCCGTTATATTTAATACGACTGATTCGAGTTTTCACGGGTACCCGGGTGAAATACAATGTCCTGAAGGCATGCATCGTAAGGCAGTAACGCTATATTATTATACGAATGGCCGACCGGAAGAGGAAGCGGCTGCGCCACATAAAACCATTTGGAAAGAAACATAGTATGCGTATTTCAGTCATTGGACTCGGGAAATTGGGAGCGAGCATGGCGGCCGCGTATGCAGACCGGGGATTTTCAGTTGTTGGTGTTGATGTGAATGAATATAACGTCTCGTGTATCAATAATAAAATTTCGCCGGTGCCGGAACCGCATGTTGATGAACTTTTGAAAAAAAATGCAGAGCGCGTACGGGCAACGATGAGTATGGAAGAGGCGGTTCTTGGAAGTGACGTTTCTTTTGTCATGGTACCAACCCCTACTGATGAAACCGGCCGTTTTACGTCGCGCTACGTGATTGCGGCGTGTGAAAAGATTGGTGAAGCTTTGCGCAAAAAAGAAGAGTATCACCTGGTGGTGGTCACGAGCACGGTGATGCCGGGGGATACCCATACGCGTATCGTTCCTATTTTGGAACAGTTTTCTGGCAAAAAATGCGGTGTTGATTTTGGTTACTGCTACAATCCTGAATTTATCGCGATCGGCTCTGTGGTGCGGGATTTACTCAATCCGGATTTTTTGCTTGTCGGCGAATATGATACGCGTTCAGGCGATGTGCTCGCGGAGTTTTATACCCAGGCCGTAGAAAATCAGGCACCGCTCAAACGCATGAGCATTGTTAGTGCGGAAATTGCAAAATTGTCCCTCAATGTGTTTGTGACGATGAAAATTTCTTTTGCCAACACGCTTGCAGAATTGTGTGAGCAATTTCCGGGAGCAGATGTTGATAGTATCACCGACGCCATTGGCACCGATAGTAGGATTGGTAAAAAATATTTAAAAGCAGGCGTGGGATATGGGGGTCCATGTTTTCCGCGTGATAATCGTGCGTTTGAAAAAATAGTGCCCGCCGCGCCAGATATTATTTTTCACTCATCCGTTACCGACCGCATTAATGAGCGTAGTAAAAAACGTCTTCTTGATCTGGTGCTTCGCCATGCCGACGCAGGTAAACGGGTGACTATCATTGGACTATCCTATAAATCAGGTACGCCGGTTGTTGAAGAATCACATGGCATCGCGCTTGCGCTTGCATGTCTTAAAGCAGATAAAACCGTTTGTGTGTATGACGCAAGTGGTTATCAGCATGCGCGCGCTATACTTGCGGAGCGGGTAACGTATGCGGCGTCATTGAAAGAATCGGTTGAAAAAGGGGACGTTTTGGTAGTCATGAATATGGATCCGGCATATAACGAGATGATACCGTATCTCACCCACCAGCACACGGTTATTGATCCGTGGCGTGTATTTCGTGACCGGTTGCCCGCGTCAGTGTTGTATGTTCCTATGGGGCTTGGTTGCACGCCGACACGAGAAATAGCACAAGACGCAGCATTTGATGTAACGCCAGTTGAACGAGTGGCGGCATACTGGGATGCACGGCCATGTAATATACGGCATTCGCTTGCGCCGGTTGGAACACAACAGTATTTTGATGAGGTGGAAGCCCGTAAGTATTTAGTTGAGCCCCATATCCCGGGTTTTGCCGAGTTTGAAAAATGGCGTGGCAAGCGTGTACTTGAAGTTGGTTGTGGCATTGGCACGGATACTATTAATTTTGCTCGCGCGGGTGCGCGTGTCACCGCCGTTGAGTTGTCAGAAAAATCACTCGCGCTTGCGCGTGAACGCGCTCGTATATTTGGACTGGAGGATGTTATTACCTTTTATGTTGCCAATGCAGAAGAATTATCTCGCGTTGTTCCGGTAGAACCCTATGATCTTGTGTACTCATTTGGCGTCATACATCACACGCCGCATCCGGAGCGTGCCATTGTTGAAATTCAAAAATATCTCCATCGGGAGAGTGTGCTAAAAATCATGGTGTATCATCGTCACTCGTGGAAGGTGTGGTGGATTATGCTTCGTTACGGAAAAGGAAAATTTTGGGATGGTGATCGTTTAGTGGCGAACTATTCGGAGGCACAAACCGGATGTCCGGTAACCTATATTTATTCTAAACGGCAGGCCAAAAAATTATTGCAGGGTTTTGATATTCTTGCTGAGCAGCCCGAACATATTTTTCCCTACGTTATTTCCGAATATGTACAGCATCGGTATAAGAAAGTATGGTATTTTCGCTATCTGCCGACGTTTATTTTTCATTGGCTTGAGCGTAGCGCAGGGTGGCATTTATGTATTTCTGCGCGGCCACGTACCACATAACCTCTATGCATTACCCCGCCATTGCTTTGGTAACGGGCTGTTACAATGATGAGAAATATATCGGCGAGACCATTGAGTCCGTGCTTTCGCAGAATTATCCCAATCTTCAGTACGTTGTTATTAATGATGGTTCTACCGATGGAAGTTTGCGTGTTATCCAGAAGTACGAAAAATTTTTGCACTATTTTGAAAATTGGGAGGGTTATCGAAAGAGCATTGCCGCGGCGCTTAATCGTGGATTTTCTCATACCGACGCGTCGCTCATGGGCTGGATTAATAGCGATGATGTTCTGCTTCCTAAAAGTTTGCTTACCGTTGCTGATATTTTTGAAGAAATGCCAGGGGTTGATTGGTTTACCGGACTGGCGACCACGCTTAATGACCGTTCACAGATTGTTGAGGTGCGTCCTTTCCGTAAAAATTTATACGATTATTTAGCAGGGGATTGGCAGACCATTCAGCAGGAATCTACCTTTTGGCGTCGTTCTCTTTGGGATCAGGCAGGAGGACATCTTGAGGAAAGCTTTGAACACGCTTTTGATGTTGAACTATGGACTCGTTTTTTTAGATTTGCAGAACATTATCATGTAACCACGGTACTTGGCGGGTACCGGCGTATTAGCGAGAGTGGCAGTATTAGACATAAAGACGAGTTTTACGCGTTTGTTAAACAGGCGCTTGACGAACTTCGTCGGCAGATTCCTGCTACGGACATGAAGCGTACACGGCACTATTCAGCACTCAAACGTTATGCCAGGCGGTTTCTTCGTTTTATCCCGCATGCATGGTATGAAAAAAGTAAACGTTTAGCACCACTGGGATATAAAATAATCTCCCGAGATTATGCAAATAATCGCTATGCGCTCCGTACCCAAAACCCATTTAGGTCATTGTTTGAATAAGCTATGGCAAAAATTCTTGTTACGGGAGGAGCGGGGTTTGTTGGTTCGGTCTTGGTCGAGTTTTTACTTTCGGCAGGACATACCGTGACCGTTTTTGACAACCTCATGTATCGGCAGCACACGTTTTTGCCGCATTTTATTAATCCGCATTTTGAATTTATACAGGGTGATATACGTGATGCGGCTGCGGTTTTTGCTGCGCTGCGCGGCGCAGATGTGGTAGTTCACCTTGCTGCGCTTGTGGGAGCGCCTCTGTGTGAACAACGCAAGCACATGGCAGAGGAAGTTAATGTTGGCGGCACTCGTACGGTGTTGGATGCCTGTTCGCCAGAACAATTCGTTTTGTTTGCGTCCACGGGTTCAAATTATGGGAAGGTAGACACCTTGTGCACGGAAAACAGCCCGCTCAATCCGCTGTCGGTCTACAGTATCACCAAAACCCGCGCGGAAGAACTGGTGATGGCGCGCGGCAACGCCATTTCGTATCGCTTTGCCACCGGTTTTGGGCTCTCACCGCGGCTTCGGCTTGATTTGTTGCCCAATGACTATGTGCATCAGGCGATTAAAAACGGGACGCTTATTGTGTACGAACGCGGCGCGCTTCGCACGTTCATCCATGTGCGCGATATGGCGCGCGCGTTTCTTCACGCGATTGATAATTACGAGCGCATGAAAAACAACGTGTATAATGTAGGTTCAAACGACATGAATTTTTCCAAAGAAGACCTTGCACGGCTCGTGCAAAAACACGTTGATTTTTATCTTCATTTTGCGGAGTTCGGCGCTGACCCGGACAAACGGGATTACGAGGTGAGTTACGATAAACTCGCAGCCACAGGATTTCGTACGAGCATTACCATGGAGCACGGTATTACGGAATTGGTGAAGGGCATGCGCACGGTTCCCGGATTTAATCCCTACATTAATGTCATTCACTAACCATGAAGATCGCGCTTGCGCAACACAATTATACGGTGGGGGATATTGTCGGCAACACGGCATTGCTTTTGGCATCAGTGGCTCGCGCGGCGCAGGAGGGCGCGGACGCCGTGGTTTTTTCTGAAATGGCGGTCACAGGCTATCCGCCCATGGATCTTTTGGATCAAAAAGATTTCGTTGCCGATGCCTTGCATGCCATAACCGCGGTGCGAGAAAAGAGCAGGGCATATACGCAGTTGACGATTGTGGTGGGTGGCATTGATCGCACGGAGTTGGATGGCGTGGTGTCGCTCTACAACAGCGCGTATGTGCTCCGGGGCGGCGAGATGGTGGCGGTGTATCATAAATCACTGTTGCCAACCTATGATGTGTTTGACGAACGGCGATATTTTGCATCAGGCACCGCGCCGTGCGTCGTAGAAATTGCTGGAGAGAAATGTGGCATTACGATTTGTGAGGACATTTGGAACGACCGTTTTTATTGGCCCGAGCGGCGGTACGGGTATGATCCGGTAGAGGATTGCGTAGCACGCGGCGCACGAATGATTATCAATATTTCCGCATCGCCCTATCATGTTGGTAAAGAGCGCGAACGCGAAGCGATGGTCGCGGCACTCGCAAAACGCCACGGGGTCACGGTGGTGTATGTGAACCAAGTTGGCGGTAATGACGAGCTTATTTTTGACGGGCATTCGTTGGTGATGACATCGGATGGCGCGGTGTGCCGCGCGCCGGGGTTTGAGGAGGCGGTTAATATGGCAGCCATTCTTGATTCTATCGCACCGACTTCGTCGGTGCTTCAGAATGACAGTGTTGAGGAATCCATCGTATGCGCCCTCACGCTTGGTATTCGTGATTACACGCGCAAATGCGGTTTCAAAAATGTGGTGCTCGGACTTTCCGGTGGCATTGATTCTGCAGTCACCGCGGCGCTTGCCGTTCGGGCGCTTGGGGCCGAGCATGTGCGCGGCATCGGGATGCCATCAAAATTTTCATCAGAAGGTTCAGTGAATGACGCACAGCAACTCGCGAACAATTTATGTATTCAGTTTGACCTGTTGCCCATTGAACCAATTGTGCAGGCGTATGCCGCTGTGCTTGCGCCGGTTTTCGCCGGCACTGTGCCTGGCGTTGCCGAGGAAAACATTCAGGCGCGCATTCGCGGTGCGCTCCTCATGGCAATTTCCAATAAATCGGACGCGCTCCTTTTGACCACCGGCAACAAAAGCGAACTCGCGGTTGGTTATTGCACGTTATATGGCGATATGTCGGGTGGTCTTGCCGTCATCGCGGATCTTTCAAAGGGCACGGTGTATCGCGTGGCGCGGTTTATTAATGAAGAGGCAGGGCGCGACATCATACCCGCATCAACACTCACCAAAGCTCCGTCGGCGGAATTGCGACCCAATCAGACGGATCAAGATACCCTGCCACCGTATGATATATTGGATGAAATTATTCATCGGTATGTTGAGGAAGGGCAGGGGGCAGAGGAAATTATCGGTACCGGTTTTGATCCGGCAGTAGTTAGCGCGACCATGCGTATGATTAATCAAAATGAGTATAAACGACGGCAGGCCGCGCCCGGACTGCGTGTGACGAGCAAAGCGTTTGGCGTGGGGCGCCGAATGCCGATCGCCACAAAACGGACGCGTCTTTAATATGGGACATGTCAAAACAATCGGCATGGGCACGATTACGGGCGCTATCTCTAATGTTGTCGCACTCGCGGCCGGTATTATCACCGTGCCTCTCTTAATCAAGAATCTTGGCACGGATGCGTACGGTCTTTTGGGCGTGGTATCCGCACTGGTTGGTTTTGTTGGTGTCGTTGATCTCGGACTCACCTCAACCATCACGAACGCGATTGCGTACGGCAACGCGCGCGCTGATCATTCGCGCATCAACCGGCTTTTTTCCGGCGGTATCTTGCTCTACACGCCGCTCGTGTTCGCGATTGTTGGGCTGGTGACATTGCTCGTATACGCGCCCTGGTTTCCACTCGCGTCGCTGTTGAATATCACCCCTGATGTTGCGCGTCTTGCCCGTTTGGTGATTGTTATCATGCTCTCCTATACGATGGCCGGCGCGTTTTGGGGCGGCGTGTTGAAATCGCTCTATCACGGCGTGAATGATGTGGCAATCTACAATGGCACCCAGACCATCTATAATAGTTTCTTTGCTCTTGCGTTCATTTTGTATCTGTTGTTTGGGCAGGTAACGCTCCTTGGGGTGGTGCTGGTACAAGCGGTTGGCGCGCTCGTGCGTTTACTCTTGTTTGTTGGTGTTGCCACACGGCGGTATACGTGGTTTTCTTTCATATGGTCACGGGAGAGTGTGCGGGTTGTCGCGCCGCTCCTCAACTATTCCGTGATATTGTTTTTGTCCATGGTCTGTATTGTTATTCTTGAACGCAGCGACAATATTGTGTTGGCGCATTATCTTGGCCTTGCGGCCGTTGCCTCATACTCTATTGTGTATAAACTTTTTTATTTGCCGGCAGCAATGCTCCCCATTGCAACCGCAAGCGCGCCCACGGTTGCCGCCTTGTATGAACAAAAGGACTGGGCGGCGCTTGCCACGCTCTATCGCCGTATTTTGCGCGTGAATATTATTCTCAAGTTCATCGTATTTGCATTTCTTTTGGTGTTTGCGCGCGAGATTGTGGTGCTCTGGGTTGGTGTTGATTTATTTACCGGTTACGGCACCGTCGCGGCGATCGCCGCCACATATATGGTTTTTGCCTGGAACGGCACCCATAGTTTATTTTTCGGCGCCATGCAGAATTTCAAGCCGGAATTGCGCGCGAACGCGATTTCTATTGTTTTGAATCTTGCTTTTTCCATTTATTTGGTGCAAAAGATCGGTATGGCGGGTGTGCCGCTCGGCACGCTCCTGTCATTTTTGTTGGTCAACGCGTGGTATTTGCCGCGCACGCTCGTTCGGCTTCTGGATATTCATCCGTGGCGCGAAGCTGTGCGATTACTGTCTCGGATTGTGCCGTTACTCTTGGCGCTGGTGGCCGTGCATTATTTTTTGATTACGCTCGTGACCGATAATCTCCCACGGTATATCCTGGCAGCCGTGATAGGCGTGTTATTCATGTTCGCAGTATTTTTGGTGGCATTTGGGCCGGGCGAGAAACAGTTTATAGTAGCCGGTGTGCGGAATAAATTACAGGGTTTATTGCGACGCGTATGAGTAAACCACTCGTGTCTGTTATCATGCCTGCGTATAACAATGCTGCGACCATCGCGGTTGCGCTTGATGCTCTCCTCGCGCAGACGTATCAGCCGTTGGAAATTATCGTGGTTGATGATATGAGTGATGATGGCACCGCCGAGATAGTGAAGCGTTATCGCGCGGCGCATCCGGAGGTGATTCGGTACCTGCGCGTGCCATACGATGATCCGTATCGGTATAATGATAAGGGTATTAATATCAATGCCGGATGGAGCGCACGGAATTTTGGCGTGGAACAGGCGCGTGGCGAATTAGTAACATTTCAAGATGCCGATGACGGCGCGCGCGCGAATAGGATTGAGGTGCAGTATGAACTCATGCAAAAATATAACTCGCATCATGTGGTGGTGGATTGGCAAAAATTTGATCCGACGTTGAATGGGAAGGTGTGGGAAGGCGAAATGAAAGGGTTTGTTTCAACAAAAGAAATTATGCGGTTGGTGCGAAAAACCAGGCCGCGTCGTTCTTTTACACGCTGGGACGCATACCCATGCGCCGGCAGTAATCCGCTTGTGCGGCGCGAGGTGTTTGAAAAGGTGCGGTTCCGCCCGCTGTGGGAACGCACGCGGCCATCAAAAAAGGGGAGAGGCGCGGATCGTGATTTTAACTTCTGGGTGGCGGAAACATTTGGTGACAGCATCGCCGCAAAAATCCCACTCGTCTTGTGGCGCGTTGATAGCCAGAATCCAGAATACCAATAATATGTGTGGCATTTTAGGGTCGTTTGGGACGCGGCTCCCGGAACGCGAAACATTCCAAAAAGCGCTTGATACACTTGCCCGTCGCGGTCCGGATGGCGAGGGTATCTTTGCAACGCCAACCTGTTTACTGGGTCATCGGCGGCTTGCCATTATTGATCTGGCAACCGGCGCGCAACCGATGACTTCTTTTGATGGGCGGTTCATCATCACCTTTAACGGCGAGATTTATAATTATCGCGAGCTGAAAAAAGAGCTGGAAGGGGTGTATCCTTTTTCAACCAATTCCGATACGGAAGTCATTTTGGCAGGTTACCGCGCGTGGGGCAGGGGGATACTGGATCGTTTGGAGGGCATGTTTGCGTTTGCTATTTTGGACACCGAAAAACAAGAATTATTTTGCGCGCGCGATCCGTTTGGCATCAAGCCGTTTGTGTACGGAACCGCGGGAAATACTTTTTTCTTTGCGTCAGAAATTAAGGCGCTCCGCGCGCTCGGCATTTTTGAGGGCGGCATTGATGAGGCGCGCATTCCGGAATTTTTTGCGTTGAAACACATACCCGCGCCACATACCATCTATCGCGATATTAAGAAATTACCGGCTGGACACTTTTTGTGTTCACGACTGGACGGGAATGTGTTGACGGTAGATGAGCCAGTGTCATTCTGGAGTCCCGATAGTGAGCTCTGCGAGCGTATCGGGACGATAGAATCTCGTCTGGATGCTATCGCTCGGCCTCTGGCCTCGCTCCAGCATGACATACGTACGTGGCTCCTCGATTCCGTAAAAGCGCATCTCGTTTCAGACGTGCCGATTGGCGCATTTTTGAGTGGCGGACTTGATTCCTCTTCCATCGTGTGGGCCATGAGCCAGTTCACGCGCCCAAAAACGTTCACCGTTGGATTCAAGGAGATGCCCGATGATCCGGATTTGTTTCACGCGCGCTTGGTTGCCAAGCATTTCAACACCGAACATACAGAAATTTTGCTAGACCTTGATCTCCGTGACACCTTTTCCAAAGTGATGCGCTATTTTGATGAACCGTTTGCCGACCCGGCAACGGTGATGAACTGGTATGTGGCGCAGGCAACCAGCGGACAGGTGAAAGTGGCGCTCTCCGGTGATGGCGGAGACGAGCTCTTTTTTGGCTATGACACCTACGCGGCGATTGGCGCTGCGGCCACGATGCGGCGTCTTTTGCCGTGGTTTGATTCGCGTTCATTTATTTTACAACGCTATTTTGGCTATAATCCGCGCATGCAAAAGCGGGTACTGCGCGGGGCACAGCAGATAAGGGAACCGTTTATAGATTGGGAAGTTGATGGGCGCGATCTCAAAGAGGCCGTCCGCCAGATGGATATTGCGTACACCTTGCCCGAATATTATTTGCGTAAAGTTGATGGCGTCAGCATGATGAATTCTCTTGAGGTGCGGGTGCCGTTTGTCAGCCGCGCGTTTGCCGCTCATATTCTTCCCCTGCCGGTGGCGGCGCATTATGATGAGCGTGCCGGAAAAGCGCTTCTCCGGCAGGCGATGGCCGGCGTCTTGCCAGAGCCGGTGTTGACGCGAAAAAAACAAGGCTTCACGCGCCCATGGAGGACGCTGTTTGCGGGATCAATGCGTGATATGGTGCGCGAACGTTTGTTGTCACAGAATATGGCGCGATCCGGATGGTTTAATATGAATTACCTTGGCATGATGCTCCTCGATCAGGAAGAGGGGCGGCGCGATTACGCGAACATGCTCTTTCGCCTTTTGGTTTTTTCCGAATGGTTGGAAGCGCAAACCGTATGAAGAAATCACGCTTACTTTTTGTTTTTCGTTTCAATTATTTACAGGCGGTGTTGCCGCACTATAAAACACCCGGCCGCGCGCCGCTTGATTTTTTGTATGGCATGCAGGCGATTGATGAGAGCCGGTTTGATGTGGCGTACGTGAACGCGCCGCAGGGGCCGCGTACGGAATTTATGTCACGTCTCTTTTTCCAGATTGAAAAATTTTTTTCAAAACTCACTAAACTCGGTTGGCCGCTTGAGATTTTCTTTTTGTTCCGTCGTGAATTACGGTCAGCGCCGCATATTTTTTGCGTCAATGACCCTATCGGTTTTGCCGTTCTTTTCTGGAAACGCCTCGGCATGATTCCCGGCAACGTGTATATTATTGCGCAAAGCGCTCATGAGCGCTGTCGCGAGCATTTTAGAATCGCGTGGTTCACCCGTCGTTTGGTGGGATGGCTGCTCCGCGCGGCACGGGGCGTGTTTGTGCTTGCGCCATCGGCACGGCAATCAATGACGGATTATTTTCAGGTACCGTCTTCGCGCGTACACGAGTTTGTCTTTGGCGGCGATGCTGATTTTTGGACACCCAGCGACGCGGCACGTGAACCGTTTGTGCTTTCAATCGGCAATGATTTTAATCGCGATTATCAGACACTCGTCCGCGCCGTGCCGGATGATGAATCACTCACCATTATTACCACAAAACCGGTAGAAAAAAATGGCAAAGATATTACCCTGGTGCAAGGGTTGTCCAACGAAACCGTGCGTGATTATTATCGCCGTGCCGCGGTAGTGGTCATTCCGAGCGTGCCGCTCGTGTATGAATCATCAGGGTTATCATCTGCGTTGCAAGCGGTGTTATGCGGCGCGCCGCTCATTATGTCTGATGCGCCGACTATGCGAGATGTGTTTACGGAAAAGGAACATTGTCTTTTTTACGAAGCCGGCAATCCGGACGCGCTGCGCAAGGTACTCGCGTATGCCAAAAAGCATCCGGAAGATATGCGCGTTATGGCCGACCGCGCGCGCGCTCATGTGCTTGCGTGCCGCACGCCGCGCCATGCCGCAGAAAGTTTAGAACGGGTCATATATGCAAACACCTAATCGTGTTCAACTGAAAAAATGGGGAGGCGCGTTGCTTTTTTGGGGCATCGTTGCCTTGTTGCTGTGTGTCGGCGTACGCGAGCGATCATTTTGGACGGACGAATGGTACGCGTTTAAATATTTTGATCGTTCATTCTTTGAATTTCTGAAAGCATACTGGCAGAACCCGGATAATCATCCGCCCGGGTATTATCTGATACTCCTCGCGTTCATAAAATTATTGGGACGCCATGATTTTGTGGTGCGGTTGCCGTCGCTTCTTGCCGGCTTTGGCGCGCTTATTATGACGTGGCGTATTGCGCGGTTGATTGCCGGCAGGGATGAGCGTTGGCCGTATTTCGCCGTGCTTCTCGCCGCCACATCGCCGTATCTTATTATTTTGTCACAAACGGCGCGATACTTTTCACTCGCCGCTTTTTTTGCGCTTTTTGCGATATACACGGTGTTGAAAATTATAACAGGCGGAGAACGGACGTGGTTTTTTGGGTACGCAATCGCGCTTGTTTTGATTGGCTACGTTGATTACACAACTTTTTTGTATGTGAGTGCGGGGAGTACGCTGGTGATTCTGTTTACGGCATGGCGCGCCAAGAGCAAGCAACTACTCATGTACTGGTTGCTTGCGGTGGCCTCTGCGGCGCTGCTCCTTGTGCCGCTTCTTGGAATTGCGCTTGCCAAGGCACAAGCGGAAGCGGCGTATGGCGGTGATGTATTAACAAGTGGCCCACTTGCGTGGCTCCTTCGTATTGGTATCTACGGATACGCCGCGCTGTATGGTTTTGTGGCATTTCCGTGGGATCTTGAAGTAACCATTCCGCTTGCGCTTGCGTTTCTGCTTTTGATTATTGTTTGTTTTAGAGATCGCGCAGCGCGCGGGCATTTCTGGCGGAGACCCGAAATAGTGGTCATCACGGTGATGGGCGTGCTTGCCCTTGTTTTCAATACCGCACTTTTTTCATTTTTGCCGCGTTACACGCCGCTTGCGTATCCGCGGTATGTGAGTTTTGCGCTGTATCTTTTCTTTCTTCTTTTGGCGGCGCTGGTGTGGTGGATCACGGACAAACGGCGCGGTATTCGTTTGGTGATTATCGTGTTGTTGCTCGCTACCCCCGCGTGGTCGCTCTTTGATACATTCGGCGTGACTTCTGCGGATCCAACGCTGTTTTCGATGGATAGAAATTTGTATCGCGCCGTGGAGCAGGGTGATTACATAATGATTAATGATGATTTTCCGCGTGTGATATTTGATTGGTATCGTGAAAAATATTTTGCCAACGTGACACCGCTTGAAACGCCGCCGAATCAATCATTTTTTGAGAGCGGGAAGCGGCTCTGGGTGATTGGCTATGGATATGATGATCGCGATGGGTTCCGCGCGCCACGACAAAAAGCGGAGGATATTACCGAGCCGCTTGGGGACGCGGTACGGGTTATTGAAAAGGGTTACGGGCCATCCATTGATTCAGAGCTTCGCGCGTTCAAAAAACGGCTCACCGGTCATGATACCTACGAACACAAAATTGGGTTATTTTTAATCACGGCGGCGGACAAGTAATGTATCGTATGTTCACCTGCGTTGTATGTCATGGCACTGCCCATAGTGCGTATCACGCCAAGAAAAATTTTGATATTTTTGTGTGTGATGACTGCGACACGCTCCGCATACATCCCCTGCCCACCAAAGAGCAGTTAGACCGCGCGTATGGCGCGGGATATTTTATGGGCGACGCCACCTGCGATGGGTACATGGATTATGAGTTTGAAAAGGAAGTGACACGGCGGACATTTGAGGAACATCTTGATGATATTGAGGCATATCAAGCGCCCGGTGAGTTATTTGAGGTGGGCGCGGCGACCGGTTATTTTTTGTCACTCGCGCGCGAGCGCGGATGGCGTGTTGCTGGCGTTGATTATTCATCCTACGCGGCGGCGCGGGCGCAAGAAAAGGGCATTCCGGTTGCGGCGGGCGGAGTGCAAGCGCTTGCAGAGAGCGAGAACCGGTATGATGTGATCGCGCTTTTTGACGTGATTGAACACCTTTTGTACCCAGAAGAAGAACTGGCGCAGATGGTGCGCGCGCTCAAACCCGGCGGGCTCTTGGTGTTTGCAACTCCGGATCGTTCAAGCGTATTTGCCCGCTTGACAGGCAGGTTTTGGCATGCCATTGTTCCTCCACAGCATGTGTTTTTATTTGGATCAAAAACGATTGATCAATTGTTGCGGCGGCACGGCCTTACGGTACTTGAAAAATCGCGTCCGGGCAAATGGTTCACCGTGCAATATCTGTTTCGCGCGCTGTATACGTGGCTTGGCTTTCGTTTTTTATACACGTTTGCTGAACGTGTCGCCCACACCCGTTTTGGCCGTTTCGCATTCCCGCTTAATGTGCGCGATACGATGTTCGTGATTGCGCGAAAAGTATGATTGTCCTCAACATCAACAAATTGTACGCGCCCGCCATTGGCGGTGTTGAAACCGTGGTGCAACAACTGGCGGAGGGTTTTATGTTGCAGGGTCATTCGCGGGTGCTGGTGGTGCGCGATGGTTTTGGTTTTGGCGCGACTGAACAAAAGAACGGCGTTATCGTGCGACGCGCGGGGAGTGTGGGGCGTGTGCGTTCTATGCCGGTTTCGTTTTCTTTCATCTATTGGCTTTGGAAAGAAAGTAAAACCGCGGACGTGTTGCATGTTCACTATCCCTTTCCGCTTGCCGCGTTTGCGTTGTGGCTTGCGCGACCCAAAAAGCCGCTCATCATTACGTGGCATAGTTCCGTGGTGCGCCAGCGGTTGTTGAATTTTTTTGTACAGCCGTTTGTGCGTTGGACACTCGCGCGCGCGGAAAAAATTGTGGTGACGTTTCCAAACGCGGTATCGTATTTTAAGGAACTCGCGCCGTTCCGTGAAAAATGTGTCGTGGTGCCCCTCGGCATTGATCTGACAAAAGCGCAGTCGGAAACACCGAATGTTGTATTTCCGGATCGCGAGTGTCCAACATTCGTCTTTGTGGGGCGTTTTATTTATTACAAAGGATTGCCGGAACTGGTGACTGCGTTTGCCGCTGTGCCACGCGGCACCTTGTATTTAGTGGGCGATGGTCCCATGCGGCGTAAAATTGCACGTCTCATTGCATGCAAAGGTCTTTCCGCGCGCGTAAAAATTATTGCAACGCGTGATGACAAGACACTTCGTTTTTATCTTGGCGCGGCTGATGTGGTTGTTTTCCCGTCAACGCAACCATCGGAAGTGTTTGGGTTGGTTCAACTTGAGGCAATGGCGACCGGCAAACCCATTATCAATACCGCGCTTCCAACCGGCGTGCCGTGGGTTGCGCGCCATGAGCAGGAGGCGCTCACGGTGCCGCCGGGTGATGTGTCGGCGCTCGCACGTGCCGTGGAACTGCTTGGAAATGACGCGGCGCTGCGCGCTCGTTTAGGGCAGGCGGGCAGGGAACGGGTAGCGCAGGAATTCACGCTTGCCAACATGCGGGCCGCGTATTATGATCTCTACCACTATGTCAGCTCTCAAAGATAAACGCGTGGGTGTGATGGGCGCCGGCATGGTTGGCGGCGCGCTCATCAAGTATTTTGAAAAGAAAAAATGTAATTTTGTCATCTACGATCCGCCAAAGGGTTTTGCGGATGCGGGCGCGTTGAATACCGCGGAGGTGGTTTTTGTGTGTGTTCCAACGCCGTTTGATGAGCGATTAGGGTTTGATTTGAGTTACGTGCGGCAGGCGCTCTCCACGCTGACGGGTGAAAAAATTGTCGTGCTCAAATCAACGGTGGTTCCGGGCACCACCGCGCGATTGCAAAAGGAATTTCCACAGCATCGCCTGTGTTACAATCCGGAATTTTTGACCGAAGTGACGGCTGATCAAGATTTCGCGTTTCCGGATAGGCAAATTTTAGGATACACGGAGCGGAGTTTTGGCATCGCGAAAGATATTATTTTGCTCATGCCGCAGGCGCCGTTTGAGCGCATCGTTCCGTCCACGGCGGCGGAAATGATTAAGTATTTTGGCAATACGTGGTTTTCCACCAAAGTGGTGTTCGCAAACCAGATGTACGATTTGTGTCAAAAACTCGGTGTGGAGTATGACACGGTGAAAGACGCGGTGGCGGCGGATAAACGCATCGGGCCGACGCATTTGGAGATATTGCATGACGGCTATCGCGGGTACGGCGGCAAGTGTTTGCCAAAAGATACCCGCGCGCTCATTCAGTTGGGAGATACGCTGGGCGCGGAGTTGGAGCTTTTGAAAATGGTGGAGTATATTAATAATCAGTTGGTTAAGCAATCAGAATTAGATCGTGATCGTTAAATATGCGCTATCTCGTCACCGGCGGGGCCGGATTTATTGGAACGAATATCGTGGAAGCGCTTTTGGCGCGCAATGATAGTGTTTGTATTCTTGATGATTTTTCAACCGGCAAACGCGAACGTGTGCCGGTTGTGGCGGAATTGATTGAAGGCACCATCACAAATCTTGAAACATGTCGGCGCGCCTGCGCGGGAGTTGATGGCGTATTTCATACCGCCGCTCTCGCTCGCATGCCGCGCTCCATTGAAGACCCCATCGGCACCAATGACGCCAACGTGAACGGCACGCTCAATATGCTCGTTGCCGCGCGCGATGCCGGCGTGAAGCGGTTTGTGTTTAGCGGTTCGTCATCCGTGTACGGCGTGCAAGACACCCTGCCTCTGAAAGAAGACATGAAGCCGCGACCGGGCAATCCGTACGCGCTCCAGAAACTCGCGGGAGAAGAGTATTGCCGGCTCTTTTGGGAGTTGTTTCAATTTCCAACCGTGACGTTGCGGTATTTCAATGTGTACGGCGGCAAGTATCAGACCACGGATGGCGCGTACGCGCTCGTGTTCGGGATTTTTATCAGGCAGAAACGCGCCGGTGAACCATTAACACTTTGTGGCGACGGTGAATATCGCCGAGATTTTACTCATGTTGACGATGTCGTCCGCGCGAATCTTTTGGCAATGGACGGCGCGACGGTTGGCCACGGCGAGATTATCAATATCGGAGCGGGGGATAACCACACCGTTAAAGCGTTGGCCGCGCTGGTAGGCGGGGAGACAGTGTTTATTCCGCCGCGTCCGGGCGATGCGCGGGATTCATTGGCTGATCGCGCACGCGCCAAAGAGCTTTTGGGCTGGGAGCCGATGGTTCCCTTTGAAGACGGCGTGCGCGGGACGCTCACCTTCATGGGTCTTGCGTGACGCAACGAAATATACCGTGTTTTTACCGTAACCGCCACCCAATGCGGAGGGCTTCCAGAATCATTTTTTTTGAGAATTTTGAGTAGCCGTTGTAGCGGTCGCGGAAGATGATCGGGATTTCAGCAAAACGGGCTCCGGCGCGATGAGCATGATGCTTCATTTCAATTTGAAAACCATAGCCGTCGGATTGGATCGCGTGAAAGGGGATGTGTTCCAGCACGTGCCGGCGGTACCCCACAAAACCACCCGTGATGTCGAGGATTGGGAGACGGGTCAGCGTGCGGGCATAGGTATTGGCGGCGCGGGAGATCAGTTTTCGGTGCCAGGAAAAGTTAGAAATGTCACCACCCGGCACATAGCGGGAGCCGATGACGACATCGTTATCCAAGAGCGCGCTCATGAGCGCGGGAAGATACTGCGGGTGGTGCGAAAGATCCGCATCCATTTCAAAGACGGCTTCAGTTGCCGGATCAGCAAGCGCTACTTTGAATCCCTCAATGTATGATTGCGCAAAACTGCGTGGATTGGTGCGGCGAATAACGGCTACGCGCGGATGAACACTAAAAGTGTTCATGACGATATCCGCGGTGCCATCTGGCGACTGGTCATCAACAATGAGCAGGCGAACGTCTTCCGGCGCATGACGAAAAATTTCTTCAATGGTTCCGAGAATTGATTCCGCTTCGTTGTAAGTTGGTATGACGATGGTTGTTTTCATCTTCCCATTGCTTTAACAATAATATGTAGGGTCTTGAGGACAATCACGAGGTCAAGCAGGAGCGAACGGTGTTTCATGTAAAAGAGATCATACTCAAGTTTTACCAAACTTTCGTCAAGCGTTGCGCCGTATCGGTAACTGATCTGTGCCCAGCCGGTGATGCCCGGCCGTAACAAGTGACGGATGCTGTAAAACGGCGCGCGTTCTTGTAGTTGCTCAACAAACTCCGGGCGTTCCGGCCGCGGACCAATAAGATTCATGTCGCGGCGCAAGATATTCCACACCTGCGGCAATTCATCAATACGGAAACGGCGGAGCCATTTACCGATGCGCGTGACGCGTCGGTCATTCACCTGGGTAAATTGCGCGCCGCTGGTTTCTGCCAGGCCGCTCTTATTTTGTACGTACATGGTGCGGAGTTTCACAATGGGGAATATCTTATTATTGTATCCCACGCGTGTTTGTTTGATGAAAACCGGCCGGCCGGATTCTATGATAATCGCGAGCGCCACAAAGGGGAAGAGCGCGAGAAAAACGATCCCCAAGAGCAGTGCGATGAGAATGTCAAAGATGGTGCGCGCGGCATCGTAATACTGTTTGCGACTTTCGCGGAGATTCTGTACAAACCACGCTTCGGTTAACATGTCGCGGTTCACGCGGCCGGTGACCGCCTCATAAAATGACGCGAGATCCGCCATTTCCACGCGCCAAAACAGGAGTTCGTATAATTCTTTTTCCAGTTCCAGGGTGCGCATGAGCGCGGGCGAGATCACCACCATGTGTATTTCTTTAATATCAACGACCGCGCGAATGCGCAGTGGGTCAGTGAAACATTCCACCATTGCTTGTATATTTTTTGGGATGTTGTCATGGTTCGGATCAACAATCGCGGCCGTGGTGAAGCCAATCTGCGGATCATTCGCGAAGATGGTGACCAATTCTTCTAAACGCGGATGATAGCCAAGAAACAGAATACTGCGGCGCAAGAGCGCGGGTCCCAAGAGCCAGTTAAAGAGCGCGCGCCAGAGCGAGACCAAGACGGTGGCAAGGAGCACCACCAGAATAAGATTGGTTTTAGGCGTGATGCGAAACGCGGGAATAAAATAAAAAAAGGCCAGTCCGAGGAAAAAATTGACCAGGAAACTCAACGAGATGTTTTGGAAAAAGAGGATGGTGTTTTTGGCGCGCCGCAGGTCATAGGCGTTGTTGACAAATAAAATGACCACCCACACCAGAAAGAGCATGCCGAATGACGTGGCGTGAGTATTCCAGTGTTCGCTGATGTTGACGGTTCGGTAGCGAATCATGAGGCCGAGGAGGAGCGCGGTAAACATCATCAGAAGATCTCCGGCCAGAAGAAGCGCTTGTTTTACGCGTACGATGCCGTTACTCATAGATAAAGCTTTGGCTAGAGCATAGCAGAACCAGTGGATAAGTTCAAGGCGGCCGCTCAGCTACGCGCATCTCTTCACAGCCGGCGCGCGGATGTGATATAGTCGGAACATTATGTTGTTTCGTCGTTTTATTTTTTCCCTGCTCGCGAGTATTTTTTTAATTACGCCGGTTTTCGCGGCCAAATATCCCAACGACCCGTACGCCATTGATCAGTGGTTTTATGAAAAAATTCGCATGCCAGAGGCGTGGGAGAAAACCACGGGTTCAAAGAAGGTGGTGGTGGCGGTGATTGACGGCCCGATGGATATTGATCACCCGGATTTAGTGAATAATTTGTGGAAGAATCCCGCTGAGTTGAAGAATGGCAAGGATGATGACGGCAATGGATTGACCGATGATATTCATGGGTGGGATTACATTCATATGGATGGCGATCCATCGCCACAGACCACGGGGGTGGAGGATACCCTTTCATTGCATCATGCCACCACCGTTGCCGGTATTATTGGCGCGGAAGGTAATAATAGTATTGCAGGCGCCGGTATGAATTGGCAGGTGCAAATCATGGCGCTGCAGGCGCTTGATGAAAAGGGCACGGGGTTGGTAAGCAATGTGATTCGGGCCATCAATTATGCCATAGCGAAAAAAGTTGACGTGATTAATTTGAGTTTTGTGGGAGATGGATTTGAAACGTCGTTTCACGATGTGATCCGCGAGGCCTATGACAAGGGGATTGTGGTGGTGGCGGCTTCTGGCAATGATAATGATGAGAAAGACGGCGGCAATTTGAATTTTAAGAAGAAGTATCCGGTGTGTTATGACAGCGATATAGATACGCCGTTTATTTTAGGGGTGGCGGCGTTGCGTAAAGACGACACCATGGCCTCGTTTTCTAATTATGGCAGTGGGTGTATTGATATTTCCGCGCCCGGCGCTTCCATTTCAAGTTTAGGCGTGCACGATCCAGCCGCTGGTTTTGGCTCCATGTTTATCACGGGCTTGTCCGGCACGTCCATTGCCGCGCCGTTTATTGCCGGCGCGGCGGCATTGATCCGTTCTCGCTATCCTGACGCAAAACCCGCGGATATTATTCATGCGCTTAGGAGCACCGCAGTTCCCATTGACGCGGTAAATTTCACGCTCGCGCGCGGTTCGCTCGGCGCGGGACGGCTTGATGTTGCCGCCGCGCTTGATAGTATCGGCGGCGCGCAACAGGATTTGAAGGGTGGCGAGTTTGTGGTGATGTTTGATGGTGGCGAGTGGACGAATGTGCGTCATTTCTCGCGTGATTTCAAAAAGAAAACGCAATTTGTGGTGCCGGTGCCGTTTCCCCAGATTATCACGCTTGAAGTGATTGACGTGAATCGTGATGGCGTGCAAGAAGTGGTGTTTGTGTACGCGAATAAAAAAGTGGGAACGCAACTGGTGGCGTATTCGCTTGAAGGATTTAAAATTTTTGAGTCCCAGATTTCAACCAAAGAAGTGCGAACGGTTGGCGTGTCCGGTGGTGATGTCATACGCGATGGAAAAGGCGGTATTACCGTGGCGTTGCCGGAAGAAGGAAAGTTGAAAGTGGTGCTCTACCGCCGCGATGGCCGCATTTTTCACTGGTTTTACGGGGCTGAGCTTGGCGCTTCGGCAGAATCCGTTGCGGTGCGTTTTTCTGACACCGGCTTTATTTATGGCATAACGCATTACGGTTCATTTGTTGAGCGGTACACGTGGAATTTTATTGGCGCGCCCGTAAACACCAAACGGTTTGAAGTGCCGGATGGCGCCAAACGTCCCGTTGCAATGAACGGTAATGGCACGCTGATGGCATTTGGCGCGGCGCGCGGCCGCGCATCGTCCGTTGCGGTGCTGGAAGATGGCAAGACAGTGCTTACATCGTTTAGTCCGTATGGTGAATTTACCGGCGGTTCAAGCATCACGCTGATTGATTGGGATTTTGATGGCGTGCAAGATGTGGTGGTGGGCGCGGGGCCGGGCGGCGGTCCGCACGTGAAAATTTTTGCGCTTGATGGTACCCTGAAAGGTGAATTTCTGGCTCATGGCCCGCAGTACACTAGGGGCATTATGGTGCGGGCGTTTAATCGTTAGATGTGGTATACTCATAGTGTTATTTTAATGGCCTTATGAATAA
>CAZWRL010000001.1:66718-80706 GCA_964636345.1 uncultured Gammaproteobacteria bacterium
CTTATGAATAATGAAAACGTCGTTTTTGAAAAAAAGAACGTCCTCGTGACCGGCGGCGCCGGTTTTATCGGTTCGCATTTGTGCGAAGAATTGCTGAAAGAAGCGCGCGTGATCTGTATGGATAATTTTATCAACAGTTCCGCGTTTAACATTGACCACCTTTTGCCGTACGATGATTTTGAGTTTGTGAAACACGATGTTTCCGTGCCGTTCAAACTGACGGATTTTCCGGAAATAGAAAAATTCGCGGTTGAATTTCAGGGCGTACAGGAGATCTATCATTTGGCCTGCCCAACCAGTCCCAAGAATTTTGATAAACTCAAAATTGAGACCTTGCAGGCGAACAGTTGGGCTATGAGTAATACGCTTGAACTGGCGCGGCAGTACAAAGCAAAATATCTGTTTGCGTCAAGTTCCGTGGTGTACGGTCCGCCACCACCTGATCCGGATCATCGGTTCAAAGAAGATGATGAGGGGGTGGTGGATCATATTTCCGGCCGTGCCTGTTACGATGAAGGCAAACGTTTTGCGGAAACCTACATTGATACGTATCGGCAGGTGTATAATCTTAACGTGCAGATTGCGCGCATGTTTCGCGTGTATGGCCCGCGCATGCAATTGCGCGAGGGACACGTGATTCCTGATCTTATCCTTGACGCCATTTCGGGGCAGGATGTGGTGATTTACGGAGATGAAAAGTTTTCAACCGCGGTGTCGTATGTTTCAGATATTGTTGATGGGTTATTGAGGCTCATGCATCTTAATGAGTATATTGGGCCGGTGAATCTGGGAGATGAAAAAAGGTATCTGATGTCTGAAATTGCGCAAAAGATTATTGAAATGACCAATTCGTCATCGCAGATTAAATACGAGCCGCCGCTTGAATTTTTGACACAGCTTGGCTTGCCGGATCTGACGAAAGCGCGCGAGGAGCTCGGCTGGGTGCCGTTGGTGCGCTTGGAAGATGGGTTGCGGAAAATTATTGATTACACCATTGCGAATAAAGATGCGCTTGGCGTGGGGAAATAAAAAAATTGAGCTCGTGATGGGGCGCTAGCCTTTTTTTTTTACCTGCGCTACACTTGGTCCATGCGCACGGTGGTAGTCATACCTGCCTATAATGAAGGAGAGCGAGTGGGGGAGACTGTCCGCTCGATTTTTGCATTGGGGGAAGAAATGCGCGTACTCGTGGTTGACGACGGTTCCTCCGATAACACTGCCGATGCCGCCACGTTTTCCGGCGCAACCGTGCTTCGACACAGCGTAAATCGTGGACAGGGTGCGGCGCTCCAAACCGGCACCGAGTGGGCGCTTGCAGAAGGCGCAGAGGTGATTGTGCATTTTGATGCGGACGGGCAATTTGTCGCGGAAGATATTGCAACAGCGCTCACGCGTTTGCAGGAATTTCCGTCTGATATTCTTTTGGGTTCGCGGTATCTGTCATTCTGGAGCCGAAGCGGAGCGGAGGCGATAGAATCTATTCCTATAACCAAACGATATGTGTTATTTCCCATTGCGCGCATGGTGAATTGGGCGTTCACGGGACTATGGCTCACGGATGTACATAATGGATTTCGTGTGTTGTCACGGAGCGCCGCAGAAAAAATTTTTATTACGCACGATGGCATGGCGCACAACACAGAAATTATTGGACAGATTCGGCGGCTTGGGCTTTCTTTTGAAGAAGTGCCGGTACGCGTGCGGTATCGTACGTATGGTCAGGGACTCCGCGGGGGTTTCAAAATTCTCGGCGATTTATTATTTTCGTGGTTTGCGTAACGTATGCACATCATTCAAATTTTTCTTATTCTCTTTGTGCTTTTTGCGGTGTATAAGACCGGCGTGCGTTTGCGTAAAAAAGAAATGACCGCGAGCCAGTTTATTTTTTGGTGCGTTGTGTGGGCCGCGATTGCGGCGGCCGCGTTATTTCCGGAGTGGACTACGGTGGTGGCAAATCGTTTTGGTGTGGGCCGCGGCACAGACTTTTTATTGTATCTTTCCGTGGCGCTTCTTTTATATACGTCATTTAAATTGACCGTCCGCGTACAGAAGTTAGATCGTGATCTTACGAAAGTGGTGCGACGCGATGCGCTTGATACTACAAAAAAATGATATGAAGATCGCGCTCGTGGGCTGTGCGGCAAATCCGCGCGTGGGCGGGATGGGGCGCGCGTTGTATGACCACGCGGTTGCACTTGCCGTGGCGGGGCATGCGGTGACGGTGTACTCGCTGGATTCTATCCCCCGGATCCCGGTCCGGGACGGCGCTTCGCTTGGCTATGCGGACTCGCTCCAGAATGACACATTCACCATTGGCGAATTGCGGCGCCTTTTTTCTTTCGGCAAAGCCGCGTGGGGCGCGCGTTTTGACCCGCCGCTTGATGCGTATGATGTGGTGCATCTGCATTTGCCGTTTTTTGGCGTGGCGGAAAAAGTGATGAGATCCTTCGACTCGGGCTCGCGGCGAGCCCTCGCTCAGGATGACAAAAAGAGGCTTTTTGTCACCTATCACATGGACGCCATTGGCACCGGATTAAAACGCATCTATTTCAATTGGTGGTATCGTCGTCGGTTTAAAAAAGTGCTCGCGGCGTGCGATGCGATTGCGGTGACATCGCGCGCGTACGCGCGCGAGAGTCAATTGGCGCGCGCGGAAATTGATATTGAAAAATGCGAGGAGATTTTGCTTCGGGTTGATACGAATGTTTTTGGTTCGACTGTAGCGCAGGGGCATGCCCGGCCGACGAGTGTCTCCGAAGCGGGCGTGCCCCGAGCCGTTTCGTATCTCCTCTTCGTCGGCGCTCTGGATCGCGCGCATTATTTTAAGGGGTTATCAGTGTTATTTCGCGCAATCACAGAGGTGCCTGATGCGCGGCTTGTGGTAGTCGGTTCAGGAGAATTGTCACCTCATTATAAAAAACAAGCAGAGGAGCTCGGCATCGCGGATCGTGTGACATTCACCGGCGGCGTGACCGATGAAGAACTAGCGCGGTGGTACACGGGCGCGCGGGCGCTTATCCTTCCGTCAACGGATCGTTCGGAGGCATTCGGCATCGTGCTCATTGAAGCAATGGCATGTGGCACGCCGGTTATTGCGTCAGATTTACCGGGTGTGCGCGCGGTGGTGGAGCGCGTTGCGCCCGCAGGCACTCTCGTCCCGCCGAATAATATCCAAGAACTTGCGCGCGCTTTGCAGAACGCGTGGAATACGCCATGGAGTAACGAGGAGAGAACCGCGCTTGCCGCTCGCGCCGCATCCGTCTACGGCCGCGCAACACTCGCAGCTCAACTCATCGCGTGGTATCGTGGTATAATAACCGCGTGATGCATGAACGGAAACAACATGTAACGATGGGGGTGGTGGCGACACTCGTCGCCTTTATTTTAATTGCGCTTGGCGCGGTATCGTACGCACGCATTGAGCCAATCGAAGCGCTCTCGTGGCTGCCAAAACTTATGCCCTCGTTCGTTAAAAAAACCAAAGAACCATCACTCATTCAGCATCTTCTTGGTTTTGACGGCGAACGCACATGGCTCGTGTTATTGTTGAACAACACTGAACTGCGTCCGGGCGGTGGATTTATCGGCACCTACGCGCTCGTGCAACTGAAAGACGGCCACCTCACCAATTTATTTGTTGAAGGCGCGGATCTCTTGGACGCTCGCGCGTCAAAACAGGATTCATACCTGGCGCCGAAACCAATGCAGGATTATCTTAAAGTTAAACAATGGCTGTTTCGCGATTCAAATTGGTCGCCTGATTTTGCGGAGAGTTCGCAGTGGGCGATTTGGTTGTATCGGTTGGAAAATGGTCTTTCGGCTGATCGGATTGACGGTGTGATTGGTGTGACCGCGACGGTGCTTGAAGAATTGGTACAATTCACCGGGCCGATTACGGCTGACGGAGTGACGCTTCGCGTTGGCAGTGCCGTTTCTGATCTTGAATACGAAGTTGAGTATGGGTTTTTGGAACGCAACATTGCGGTACGCGATCGCAAGAATGTTATGGAAGATTTAGTACGCGCGCTCGCGCGCCGGCTGGTGGAAATAACACCCACGCACTGGAAAAATATTATTTCTACCATGCAACGCTTGGGCAGAGAGAAACACCTCATGATTTATTCGGTTCATCCGGCTATTCAAGCATTGGCGCGCGCGCATGAGTGGACCAGCGAAGTGGAACCATTTGCCGGTGATGGATTTATGGTGATTGACGCCAATTTGGGCGCGCTCAAGACCGATCATGCGATGGCGCGTTCCTATACCTATCGCGTGCGGCCGGAAGGCGATGGATATCGTGGAACATTGACCGTTCGGTATGACCACAAAGGCCAACTTGATTGGCGCACGTCGCGGTATCGCAGTTATACGCGCGTGTACGTTCCGGACGATGCGGTGGTCACGCGCGTGCGTGGATTTGTTGATCCCGAGAATCCAAAAAATGCGATGCCACCTGATAAAGGCGCGCGTCCCGGCATGCAGGTTTTGGGAGGATATGTGCGCGTTTCGCCGGGCGAGCATCAGGAGATTGTTGTGGAGATGACGTTGTCACCGCGCGTTTTTGCCGCCATCAAAAAAGGGTTGTATACATTTAGTGTTCAAAAGCAGATTGGTCTTGTTGACCCGCAGTTGACAGTGGACTTTGATTTTGGTAAAAAGGGGGAACCCGGTACGGCATCGCCATACCAGGAAACCCGCGTCTTGAGGGAGGACTACACGCTTACGGTGCCTACCAGGTAGCGCGGCAGCTTGCGAAAGAGGCGCATTCGCCTTTGGTGAATGTAACGTTAAGCTCATGTCTTTCTTCATAAAAAAGATTGGTATCGACCTCGGCACCACCAATGTGTTGGTGTATGTGCAAAAACGAGGTATTGTGATTAATGAGCCATCAGTGGTGGCTATTTCCACCGTGGATAAAAAAGTGCTGGCCGTTGGCAAAGAGGCCAAGGATATGTTGGGTCGCACGCCGGATACGATTGTCGCGGAACGCCCACTGAAAGACGGCGTGATCGCCAACTACAAAACCACCGAGGCCATGCTTCGGTATTTTATTAATAAGGCGCTTGGCGGTGTGCGGTTGTTTCGTCCCGAGGTTATGGTAGCAGTGCCGGGTGGTATTACCTCCGTTGAACGACGCGCGGTGGTTGAAGCCACCATGGCATCCGGCGCGCGCGCGGCCTACATTATGAAAGAGCCCATTTTGGCCGCGATTGGCGCTGACATTCCCATTGGCAGTCCGTCCGGCAATATGATTATTGATATCGGCGGCGGCACGGCGGAGATGGCGGTTATTTCACTCGGCGGCATTGTATCGTCGGGTTCGGTGCGGATCGGTGGCAACAAATTTGACACGGCGATTGCCGACTATGCGCGCCGCAAATACGGGCTTGCGATTGGTGAACGCACCGCGGAAGATGTAAAGATCCAAATTGGAGCCGCGTTATTTTTGGAAAAACCAATGTCTATGGAAGTAAAGGGACGTGATATGATGAGTGGTATGCCGCGCACACTTGTTCTGACGTCTGATGATGTTACGGAGGCCATCCAGCATGAACTTGAGGGATTGGTGCAGGCGGTGAAAGATGTGTTGTACAAAACACCGCCGGAATTATCTGCGGATGTCATGGAAAAAGGTATGATTTTGAGCGGCGGATCAGCGCAGCTTCGTAATTTAGATGAGCTGTTTTCACAAGCAACCGGCGTGCCGGCATATGTTGCCGATGAACCGATGCTCTGTGTGGTGAAAGGCACCGGCATCGCGCTTGAGAATTTGGATAGTTACAAGCGAAGTATTTTAGCGACGAAGTGATATGATCCTCGGCATTGACGCCTCGCGAGCCAACGTCATGCAAAAGACCGGCGTTGAGTGGTACGCGTGGCGGATTATTCAAGAATTCAAAAATATTATTCCGGCTGATGTGCGGGTCATCTTGTATAGCCGCGAACCGCTTGAGGGCGCGCTCGCAAAACTCCCGCCGCTCTGGGAATCACGCGTCATTAAAACGCCGTTTAATCGTTTGTGGACACACCTTGGCTTGGCGTATGAAATGCTCCATCGTCCGCCGGATGTGCTTTTTATTCCCGCGCACGTGTTGCCGTTCATCCATCCGCGCGCCGTCATTGCGCTCCACGATATTGGGTCGGTTCGTCATCCGGAGGCGTATCGCATTTTTGAACGGTGGTATCATTGGTGGACCACACGCTACGCGCTTCGTCATGCGTGGCGCATCATTACGCCATCGCGTTTTACGGCTCAAGAAATTCAGGATGTTTTTAGCCGCGGTTTTTTTGCGAGAAACCATGCACAGATTGAGGTGGTGCATTTAGGATCCGATACTTCATCCGCGATTGCCTCGGAGCACGAAGCGCCACCATCCATTACCATTCCCGAAGAGCCATATCTTTTGCACATTGGAAGGTTGGATCGCAAAAAAGGCACGCTGGATCTCCTGCGCGCGTTTGAGATTGTCAAAGAGGACTCTGAACATGCCGCGCTGAAATTATTGTTGGTGGGGCGTCCGGGTGTTGGGTTCCCGGAGATAGAAATGATGATTGAACATTCACCGTATCGGAGTGATATTCATCATTTGGGATGGTTGCCGGAACCGGAAAAACAACGGCTGTTACGGGCGGCGCATGTGTTTGTGTTTCCATCGCAGTATGAAGGTTTTGGCATTCCGCTTTTGGAGGCCGCGGCATGCGGGGTGCCGGTGGTAGCGCGTCGCGCCGGTTCTTTGCCGGAAATTGCCGGCCATGATTTGGTTCACTGGTTTGATGAACCCTACGAACTCCCGCTGGTGTTGAAAGATGCGCTCTTGGATAGTGAGTGGCACCAGTATGTGAAGAGTGAGGGGCCCAAACACGCCACGCGATTCTCCTGGCGCGCCGCCGCTATGCGCACCTGGGATGTGTTGCGTCGCGCGTTGCAAAATGGGCGTGGATAGTGGTATTATATTCCTATGTTTGATGGGATTGTCGGACAAGAGCGGGTGTGTTCGTTCCTCGCGAAATTGTGCGCGGAGCAATCATTTCGTCACGCCTATTTATTGGTTGGCCCTGCGCATGTGGGAAAAGCGATGATCGCGCGACGTTTTGCCGCGGCGCTTCTTCCGCACACGGGCGCGCTGACCGCGCACCCGGATTATTACGAAATAGGCGTACTGGAAGGCGATACCACCATTGCGATTGAATCCGTGCGCGCGCTGGTTGCGTTCATGGCACAGAAGCCGTTTGTGGCAAAGCGCAAAGTTGCCTATGTGCATCATGCGGAAGCGTTACAGCCACTCGCGGCGGACGCGTTGTTGAAAACGCTTGAAGAGCCAGCCGGTGATCGGGTGATGGTGCTCACCGCAACGCACCACGAGGCCTTGCCGTCAACCATACGGTCGCGTTGCCACCTGATTGAATGCGGGTTGGTGTCGGACGATACGATGGCGGCGTTTCTTTCTGCCACCTACCCGGCGGTTGATGAGACAGCGCGTCATGCGCTGGTGCGCGCGGCTGGCGGGCGGCCGGGCGAGGCCGTGCGTCTGGTGCAGGATCGCGAAGAGTGGACGAAACGTACTGATTTGGAACAGACGGTTGACACACTCATGCGGGAACGGCCGGGCGCGCGCATGCGCTGGTTGCAAAAGGTCTTTGGATCGCTCCGTGATACCGAAGCGAAACGCGCGCAGGCGGAAGAAGTGACGGGCGCGCTGGAACGCGCGCTCCATAGACAGTGTCGCGAAGAGGCAGGGCGCGGGATCGCGCACGATGCGCTGAAACACTTGGCCGACACGCGCCATGCGCTCGCGCATAACGTATCTCCGCAACTCGTCATTGAAAATCTTTTTATTCACATCTATCACTAGGAGGTATGCGTAATCTTTCAAGCATCAAGCACGTGGCCATGATAGCAGGCGCGCTGGTGTTACTCGGCGCCGGTTGCGGCACCGCAAAACAAGTGGCGCCGGACGGTGGCGTGTTTAAATCATTTGATGGCGGCGAGACCTGGCGCCAGTCAAATGCCGTTCCAACCATCGCCGGCGTTCGTTCGTTTTCTACCGCGAACGTGCTCACGCTTGTCGCTGATCCAACGCATGCCGGCACGTTATACGCGGGCACGGCAACGGATGGACTTTTCGTCAGTTACACCGGCGGATCCGATTGGCGTCGTTTGGGCGATGCGGAAAGTGTAAGAACGATTGCCATTGATCCAACCGCGCCTTGCACACTGTTTGCCTCGGTCGGGAACCGTGTCATAAAAAGCAATGATTGCGGCCGGGTGTGGTCTTCCGCGTTTGATGTTGCCAAACCCACGCAAGAGGTGCGCGCGCTTGCGCTCGCGCCGGATAATCATAAGCGGTTATATATTGGTTTAAATGATGGCGTGTTCCTCGTCAGCAATGACGCGGGGGTGAGTGGTTCGGTGGTGTATCGTTTCAATGCGCTGATTCGCAAGATTGTACCTGACGCAAAAAATCCGGCGCGCGTGTATGTGGTAACGGAAGGCAAGGGATTGTGGCGCAGCAATGACGGGGGCAACACCTGGGATGACCTCCGCGAGCCACTGCGCACGTTTGCGGGAAATCAAACCGGGTGGGATCTTGGCATTGATCCAAAGAACAGTCAGCGGCTTATGTATGCTTCGCCCTATGGATTGCTCCGGAGTGAAAATGGCGGGGATAGTTGGACGCCGATTCCGCTGATTACCGCCCCGGGCGAGGCGCGCATTTATGCGGTGGCGATAAATCCGGAGGCATCGCAAGAAATTTTTTACAGCGCCGTCGTTGGAGGAAAATCATTGCTGTACAAAACCGTTGATGGCGGCGCAAACTGGCGGACTAAAAAGTTGCCCACCATGCGCATTCCCACCACTATTCACCTTCGTTCTGACAAACCATTGGAAGTATTTATTGGCACCTATCTTCAACAAAAATAATTATGCATCCTTTCCTCGTTGCACAGCGCGCAGAGTTTGAAAAAATTATTGAACATGGCAAGGGGGAATTGGGGGTATTACGCACCGGCCGCGCCCACAGCTCTATGGTTTCTGATGTGCAGGTTGTTGCGTATGGCGTGACGCAGCCCGTCAAAGCGCTTGCGGCAATTACGATTCCCGATCCGCGCACCATTACCGTTGAACCGTGGGATAAAAGCATTATCGGCGATATTGAACGCGGCCTGCGTGACGCGGGGTTGGGTTTGAATCCGGTGAACGATGGCCGAGTTATTCGCATCCCGTTGCCGCAGATGACGGAAGAATCGCGTCGCGATGTGCTCAAGATTTTGGGTCAGAAATTAGAGCAGTGTCGGATTAGTGTGCGGCAAGTGCGTGATAAAATTCGTGAAGAGGCGCAAGCACAGGAAAAAGAAAAAAAGATCAGCGAGGATGAGCGCTATACCATTCAGGAACAATTAGATGACATGGCGAAAGAGTATAATGAACGCATCAAAACGATGGGGGATGAAAAAGAAAAGGAAATTATGACCGTGTAACGGTATGCCAAAACAGAAAGCGGTTGAGCAAAATCTAATGGAAAAAATAGTGTCGCTCTGCAAGCGACGTGGGTTTATTTTTCCGGGGAGCGAAATTTATGGCGGCATGGCAAATTCATGGGATTACGGGCCACTTGGGGTTGAAATGAAAAATAATATCAAGCGCGCCTGGTGGAAGATGTTCGTTGAAGAACGGCTTGATATGGTTGGGATTGACGCGGCGCTCATTATGAACCCAAAAGTGTGGGAAGCAAGTGGGCACATTGCCACGTTTAGTGACCCGCTTGTTGAATGCAAGAAATGTCACGAACGTTACCGGGCTGATCACGTGGACAGCAAGTCGCCATGCGAGAAATGCGGCGCTACGGACAGTTTTACCGCGCCGGCAGCGTTCAATTTAATGCTCAAAACATTCATCGGTCCGAAAGAGGACGCGGCCAGCATCGCGTATTTTCGCCCTGAAACGGCGCAGGCCATGTTTGTGGATTTTCCGCAGGTACTGGAAACAACGCGCCGTCGGATTCCCTTTGGCGTTGCTCAATCCGGAAAAGCATTTCGGAATGAAATTACGCCCGGCAATTTTATTTTTAGAACCCGTGAGTTTGATCTGATGGAGTTTGAGTACTTCATTCATCCGAATGACTGGGAAAAAACTTTTGAGTATTGGCTGGGAGAGATGCGTCGTTGGATTGCTTCCTGCGGTATTGACGCTTCAAAGGTGCATGAAACGGAAATTTCTGCCGAGGAAAGAGCCCATTATTCCAAGCGGACGGTCGATGTTGAATTTGATTACCCATTTGGGAGAAAGGAGCTTTATGGGTTGGTGTACCGGTCGGATTTTGATTTGAAGAATCACGCGCAGTTTTCCGGGCGTGATATGACCTATTCTGATCCGGTAACCAATGAAAAATATGTGCCGCATGTGATTGAACCGGCATTCGGCGCAGACCGAACGTTGCTCGCCCTGCTTTTGTCAGCGTATCACGAGGAAGATGCGCCGACGGGGGAAGGGGAGACCGAGACGCGTGTCGTTTTGCGTTTGCCAAAACATCTCGCACCGGTCAAGGTTGCCGTATTGCCGCTTTCCAAAAAAGAGGAGTTAAGTGGTCCGGCGCGTCTCCTTGCCGAAGCGCTCGCCAAACAGGTGCGCGTGGAGTATGATGAAACGCAATCAATCGGGAAACGCTATCGTCGGCAGGATGAAATTGGCACGCCGTATTGCGTGACCGTGGATTTTGAATCGCTTGAAGACAAGGCGGTCACCATCCGCGATCGGGATACCATGAAACAAGAGCGTGTGGCCATTACGGACGTGAAGGATTGGCTTGTGAGTAAGTTATAACAGCATGTTTATCACCACAAAACTTCAAAACGGTTTGACGGTTCTGACGGCGCCCACGGCGGGCGCTCATTCTGTTACGGTGCTCGCGATGGTGCCGGTGGGATCGCGCTATGAATCAAATTCCGTGGCGGGAGCCGCGCATTTTTTGGAACACATGTTGTTTAAAGGGACGAAAAAACGGCCATCGCCCACGGCCATTTCTCGTACGCTGGATGCGGTTGGCGCGGATTTTAACGCATTCACCAGCAAAGAGTATACGGGTTATTATGTGAAAGTTGATTTTCAATTCGCGGATCGCGCGGTGGACATCCTGGCCGACATGTTGTTTGACTCACTGCTTGCCAAAGAAGAATTAGGTCGCGAGCGCGGCGTGGTGATTGAAGAAATTCGCATGTATGAAGATATGCCCATGCGGCATGTGGCGGATTTGGTTGAGGAATCACTCTATCCAAAACATCGTTTGGGGCGTAACATTGCGGGTTCTGAAGATTCAATTACTGACATGAAATTGACGGATTTGCGGGCGTTTTGGCAGCGGTACTATGCGCCGAGTAATATGGTGGTGGTGCTGGCGGGCGCAACGGATGGATTGCTGGAACTCGTGGAAAAATCATTTGGTGAACGGCACGGCGGGAAAAATCACGCGGCAACGTTTCCGCGCGTGACGTCATTTCGGAAACGCGTGCCGGTGGTGCAAACAAAAGACACGGATCAGGCGCATGTGGTGTTGGCGTTTCCCTCGCTTCCATACGGACACGCCGGTGAAACGGCCATCAATTTGCTCGCCAATATTTTAGGCGGCACGATGAGTTCGCGTTTGTTTGTGGAAATTAGAGAGAAGCGCGGTTTGGCGTACGCGGTGTCGGTTGACGTTGAAAGATATCGCGACACAGGGAGTTTCCAAATTCATGCGGGACTTGATCGCAAACGTCTTCCGGAGGCCCTCGGGGTGATGGCGCATGAGCTTAAAAAAATTATTGCGCATGGCATCACCCAAGAAGAATTAGACGAAGCGAAAAGCAATATTCGCGGGAAGTTTACCTTGAAGCTTGAAAATAATACGGAGCTGGCCGTGTGGTACGCGCGCGGATTTCTTTTTTATCCGGATCCGTGGACGCCGGAGCAGTATCTGGCGCGTGTGGATGGCGCAACGGTAGAGATGGTAAACAAAATGGCGCATCAATTGTTCAAAAAGAATGCGATGGGTGTGGCATGTGTTGGACCATACACGAGCGCGGATTTTAGCGCATTACTCCGTAAGGCGTTTAGATAAGATGAAATACCTATTTGCTAACTGGAAAGACGCGCTATCGGTTGATGTCAGTGTCGCGCTTGCAAAGAAGTTGGCATCACTCACCATTCCACCTGATGTGCATCTGGTGCTGTTTCCGAGCGCGGCCGCGTTTTCGCGGGTGAAAGAAACGGTTGGTGGAAAAATACCGGTGGGCACGCAAGACATTTATGAGGAGCAGAGCAGTGAGGGGACGTATGCGCTTGTTGGCCATTCAGATCGTCGCGCGGTCGGAGATACTGATGAGATTGTTGCGGATAAAATGAAACGAGCGGTGACAGAGGGCATGCTCCCTGTTTTGTGTGTCAGTAAGGTGGCAGAAGTGGAATCGGCGCTTAAGGACGTTCTGCCACCTAAAATTTTTGTTGCCTACGAGCCGCTGTACGCCATCGGCACCGGGAACAACGCGCCGGAGAGCGAAGTCGCGGAAACGGCAGCTCAAATTCATGCTGTGGTTAGCAAAATATCGCCCACCTTCGTGCTTCATATCCTCTACGGGGGTAGCGTAAATGCGGAAAATGTGGCATCGTATACCCATCTCCCTGGTGTAGAGGGTGTATTGGTGGGCGGCGCGGGAACCGCCATTGCATCGCTTCAGGGAGTGATGGAGGCGCTCTAAGTATGCCATTTGCCATCGTATCATTGTTACTTATTCTGGTGTGTCTCGGCATCGCCGCGTATATTATCGTACGAAAGTTTCCGAAATTGGCGGCGCTGAATGTTGAGGAGTTGCCGGAAGAAAAAGAAGGGAAAAAGAAAGAGGAAATTTTGATGCGGCGCGCGCACACGCGGGTGAGCGCGTTTGTGCAAAAGTTGAAGGAACGGAGTAGGGCGTTGCCGCTTCGCGCGTGGGGCGTTCGCGCGGTGGAGCACACCAAGCGCGGTGTTGGGTTTTTAGAGCAACAGTACACCAAGGTGATGGCTGAACGTCAAAAGAAGCGCTTGCGCCAGCTTGCGGAAGGCGAGGCGAGTGAAATGGTTGAAGCGCGTTTGCGCGCGGCGGAGCGTTTGGCGGATGAGGAACGATATGAAGAAGCGGAACAAGTGTATATTGATGTTGTTCGCATGGATAACAGGCACGCGGGCGCGTATCGCGGATTGGGTAAGGTGTACCTGAAGAACGGGCAACACACGGAAGCGGAAGAGACGTTTAAGTTTTTGTTGAAGTTAACGCCGGATGACGATACCATTTACGTGAAGTTGGGACAGAATTCCGAGAAAGCCGGCGATCGCGAGAAAGCAATCGGGTATTATGAAAAGGGCGTGGCCGCAAATGAGCAGGTGCCGCTCCGGCATTTTGAGCTGGCGGAGTTGTATCGCGAGAACGGACAACATGCCGAGGCGTTGCGGGCATACAAAAAAGCGGTGGAACTTGAAGCCAACAATCCACGCTATCTTGACGGCTTGCTGGATTTTACGATAGTATTGGGCAAAGTTAAGGAGGCGAAAGAGTTGTTGCGCGAATTCAAAGAGGTGAATCCGGAAAATCAGAAACTTGAGGAATTTGAGGAGAGGATTAGAGAGATAAAATAGTGCCGTTGTAGCTCAGTTGGTAGAGCGCGTTCTTGGTAAGAACGAGGTCTCCGGTTCAATCCCGGACAACGGCTCCAGAATTAGACTTTCTGGTTTTTGACCGACGAATCGGGGTACTTTCCTATCTGGACAGATGCGTTTTGGTGTGTTATACTCTTTTCGTTAAGGGCGGTTCGTATAGCGGCAATTACGCTTGGCTGTAAACCAAGTGCCTCACGGCTACGGGGGTTCGAGTCCCTCACCGCCCACCAAAATTCGCGCAAGCGCGCCACCTTAGCTCAGCGGCAGAGCAACTGTTTTGTAAACAGTAGGTCCTCGGTTCAAATCCGAGAGGTGGCTCCA
>CAZWRL010000002.1:0-52880 GCA_964636345.1 uncultured Gammaproteobacteria bacterium
AGTTTGGGGCGCGAGACCACCAAGCGCGATATTGATTATGTGATGAACATATTGCCGGCCGTGGTGGAACGATTGCGCGAGATTTCGCCGGTCAATTTGCAATTGGATGAACAGGGGAGGCCGAAAGAAGATGAGCGAAAGCCGGTATTTGCCGCGGCGTTTGTTGGTGACGGCATGCCGCATTGGATGAGTAGGAAGCCGTAAAGCCATAGAGCTATAAAGCATTAAAGCCGTTAGTTATTTTAACTCCTATGCCAAATCTTGTTGCAAAAAAACAAGGGAATGATGTGGTGAATGAAAAAACCGGACAATCGTGGGTGTATTCGGCCATTGTGAAAGATCACTTTTTCCATCCGCGGAATTTACTGTTGGAAGAACCCGCAGAAGATGCGTTTGACGCACGCGGAACCGTGGGTAGCCCCGCATGTATTGTTCCTAAAACATTGGTGGACGGCCGTGAAGAAACAAGGGCAATCTCCGAAGCAATGATTGGCCAAGAAGTTTACACCCATGACGGCCACTGCCAGGCGGTAACAAAAATTTATCGTCCGCAATATAAAAAACAATTGGTAACACTCAAAAATCAACTTGGCCAACTCACCGCAACCGCCGATCATTTGATTTACGGCCTTGTATTACCGCGAAGCGCCTCTTACTTCATGAAAACGTCAGCTAAAAAAAGAGTACCTCCCGCGTGGCATCATGCATCGGAATATAAAAAAGGTGATATCACCATGTATCCGTTACAAAAAGAAATGACGGAAGAGACGGAAATAGCCCTTCCGAAGTGTGTAAGGAACGCATGGGATTTTAGAAGCAAATCGTTACCACAGAAATTAGTACTTACTGCAGAAACTCTTGAATTATTTGGCTATTTTGTCGCGGAGGGGCATACCAAAGAAGACGGAAGCGAGGTTGGTTTTACTTTTGCACAGCATGAAGGGCACTACGTGAAACGCGTACAAAAATTAATGGAAAAGTACTTTGGGATTCAAGTGTCTTATAAAGAAAGACCTTTGAATCATCGTGTTGATGTCATTGCATATAATGTTCACCTTGCTCGCCTATTTAAAACATGGTTTGGTAGGTGTGCGCAAGAAAAACAGGCGCCAGCATTTTTAATGAATCTTACTCCTGTTATTCAGGCGGGATTTATTAGGGGTGTCTGGCGTGGCGATGGTTGTGTTAACTTAAAACGCGCGTATCCTCGTGCGGAGTTTGCGACGACGTCATACAAATTATCGCAACAACTGCGCCGTCTTCTCTTACGACAAGGCATCATACCCTCTGTGTATCAAGAAAAAGAAAAGACGGTAAAGGGTGTACATCATGAAAAATCATACCGACTTCACGTGGGCGACACGACTTCGCTTGCAAAATTATGTAAATTGTTGGGTATGCCTTTCGTAAAACGAACCGGTCGAAAATCTACGCAGGAAGTTTGGATGGATGAACATTACGTTTATCTACCGGTACGAGAGGTCAATGAAACGGCGTGGAAGAGCGAACGATTATACAATTTTGAAATTGCAAATGCTCATACGTATACTACTGATGCCTTTTTGGTGCATAATTGTGGAGACGTTATGGACGTATGGATTAAAGTTGAACCCAAAACTGAACGCCTCGTTGATTTTAAATGGAAAACTTTTGGGTGTGGTTCCGCTATTTCTGCGACATCAATGTTTTCTGTGATGCTCATGGAAAATGGCGGCGCAACGCTGGAAGATGCGCTGAAAGTAAGGCCGCAACACATTATGGAGCGTTTAGGCGGATTGCCTAATCGGAAAATTCATTGTTCGGTGTTGGTAGATAAAGCGTTTCGCAAAGCCGTCAACACATATTTTCGCAACACGGGGCAGTATGGCCGTATTATCAATGAAACCGGCCGTGTGGTTGACGAAAAATTAAACATCACTGACCACGATATTGAAGAGGCGGTTTTAGAAGGCGCGACCACGCTTGAGGAAGTGCAGAAAAAATTAAAAGTTGGCGTCGGCTCGCCCGAGGCGATTCCGGATATTGAACAGTTAATCAGATTTTATAGCGAGAAATATTATGGGTAAATGCAACAATTGCCATTGTTCCGGTGAAAAGGATCATATTCAAGTGTGCGAATCCAAAACCTGCGGACCCAAGTGGAGTAGAGATATTATGAGCGAGCTTGAACGTTCTTTGGGTTTAAAAGCGGGCGAAGAAAACAATACCGCGCGTTTGGAATACCGCGGTTGCCTGGGGTACTGCGAGGAAGCAAACAACGTGGCGGTGAATGGCAATATTCTGTCCAGCGTGATACCATCAGAGGCGGTGGCGCGTGTTGAAGAAGCGCGCAAACTCCCGCCGGGGGATTACACTAAGGGCGAGTTTAAAAATCTTAATTTGGACGATGACGCGTTTCTTGGCCTCTAGTATAGTATATGCCCGATGTAAAACGAGAAAACAATCAAGATATAGGTCTTCGTAAAAAGGGAAAATATAGAAAAGTTGTTATAGACCGCGATACGTGCATCGGCGCGGCAAGTTGCGTTGCAGTTGGACCGGGTTCGTTTCAGCTTGACGCGGAAAACAAGGCGTATCTGGTAGATCCGGAAAAATACGATGACGCAACATTGCTCCTCGCGGCGCAATCATGTCCCGTGAACGCCATTTCCGTGTTTGATGAAGAAGGAAATCAAATTTGGCCGCCGAAACAACCATAATCACTATGGCCTCGCTGTTTATTGTTGCAACGCCCATTGGTAATTTGGGGGACATCACGCTTCGGGCGCTTGAGACACTTAAAAGCGTTGATTTGATTGTTGCTGAAGACACGCGTCACACGCGGAAACTCCTCGCGCATTTCGATATTCACAAGCCCTTGCTTTCGTGCGAGGAGCATGTCACCGAAACACAGTCGCGTAAAGTACTAGCGCTTCTTGAAGAGGGAAAAAACCTCGCATTTGTTACGGACGCGGGCACACCAGCCGTGTCTGATCCGGGCGCGCGGCTCGTTGCCAAAGCCGTTGCCGCGGGGCATACTATTGTTACCGTGCCAGGAGCCTCTGCGGTGACGGCCGCGCTCTCTGTTTCCGGTTTTCCGGCAGACAATTTTGTGTTTTTTGGATTCCTGCCCCACAAAAAAGGGCGCGAAGCGTTTTTGAAAAAAGTGGCGGGCGCGAAGCGAACCGTGGTATTTTTTGAGTCAACACATCGCATCGGTAAATTATTGGAAGAATTAGAACAGTTAGTGCCACAGGATCGTCATCTCATTATTGCGCGCGAGCTGACCAAACAGTTTGAAACGATTTACCGCGGAACCATCAAAGATATTAAGGAACAGCTTAAAGAAACGCGTGGAGAGTTTACGATTGTCATAGCCCCATGAAAAAGAAAAAATTTTATCTCACAACTCCCATTTACTATGTAAACGATGTGCCGCACATCGGCCATTCATATTCAACCATTGTCGCGGATGTGCTGGCGCGTTATTATCGTGACCAAGGAAAAGAGGTGTTCTTTTTGGCCGGAACTGATGAAAACGCGCAAAAGAATGTGGAGTCCGCCCTGAAGAGTAATCTTGAGCGCACGACTGATACCCGCACCATGGTGCGGAAATACGTGAATACCATGTCAAAAAAATGGCAAGAAACCTGGAAAAAGTTGGACATCTCAAACGATGATTTTATCCGTACTACCGAAAAACGCCACACAAAGGCAGTTGAAAAATTTTGGGCCGCTTGTCTTGCCCGCACGGACATTTATAAAGCAACGTATGATGGTTTGTATTGCATCGGCTGTGAAGGATATGTAACCGAATCAGATTTAATAGATGGTTTGTGCCCTCACCACAAACGCAAACCGGAAAAATTAAGCGAAGAAAACTATTTTTTTCGTCTTTCACGGTATAAAAAACCGATTTTAGAACACATAAAAAAATACCCGGAGTTTGTCCAGCCGGATTCTCGCCGTCATGAGATAATCGCGTTTTTGCGCAACCACGCGAATGATTTTTCTATCTCCCGCAAAAATCTAGCATGGGGGATACCGGTGCCGGGTGATTCATCGCAAACGGTGTATGTGTGGTTTGACGCGCTCATTAATTACATCAGCGCTATCGGTTACAACACAAATAGAAAACAATTTAAAAAGTTGTGGCCCGCGGATATTCATATCGTCGGGAAAGATATCATCAAATTTCATTGCGTCTATTGGCCGGCCATGCTGCTCTCCGCGGGCTTACCGTTGCCAAAAACCATCTTCGCGCACGGTTTCTTCACCATAGATGGACAAAAAATCAGCAAGTCATTGGGCAATGTTGTAGACCCACTGGCTATTGTGAAAAAATACAGTAATGATACGTTGCGGTACTATTTGTTGCGTGAAATCACCTTTGGTGAAGACGGGGATTTTTCATTTGATCGTTTGCAAAAGCGCTACGAAACCGACCTTGCCAATAATTTGGGAAATTTGCTCATGCGCGTGATTACGCTTTGCGTAAAGGGACGCTCGTTGTCAACGCCGAGACGAGGAGTCACTATGGAGCTCCCAAAAAGAATGAATAGGATGTGGCGCACCTACCATAAAGCGATGCAGAATTTGGCGTTTCACACGGCGCTTGATAGTGTGTGGAATCTTATAGCGGCCGCTAATAAACGCTTAACGGATGAAAAACCGTGGGAAAATCTTGCGTCCAAAAAAAGTGAAAAATGCGTATCAGAAATTTTAGTTGAGCTTTTTCATGTTGCGTATCTTGTTGCGCCGTTTATGCCGGAAACGTCAGAAAAAATGCTGAAACAAATTAAAACTTTGAAAACGGAGCCGCTTTTTCCGCGGCTCTAAAAGTATGTCCTATTTTGATGTTGTTATTGTTTGTATCCTATTCGGTTTTACGCTGTTTGGTTTGTGGGCTGGTTTGATTCAGTCCGTTGGTTCCATTGTCGGCACCATTGCCGGCGCGTATATCGCCGGACATTATTTTCAGCCAATTGCCGCGTGGGTTATCACGCGATCCGACTGGAGTGAAAATATCGCGCGCATTGTGGTGTTTTTTCTTCTCTTTGTGGTGATCACACGCGTTGTCGGTGCGATTTTTTGGTTCGCTCAAAAATTTTTGCGGCTCATTCCATTTGGCCGTCTCGTCAATAGAATTTCTGGGGCAATTCTTGGTTTGATTGAGGGATTAATTCTACTCGGTCTGTTTGTATATCTGGTACAAAAATTTCCGCTTGGCGAAAAACTCATGCCAGCAATTAACGCGTCGCGGGTGATTGACTGGACGGAGCCGGTAGTTCGTTTCATCGTAGAAAAATTCCCATGGCTGTTTTCTAAACTGCTGCAATTGTTATGAGTTATTTTGATACACATTGTCATCCGCAGTTTAAAGCATTTGATAATGACCGCGACGAGGTATTGTGGCGTTGCAAGGAGCGCGATATGCGCATGATAGCGGTAGGCACGCAACGAGACACAAGTCAAGCCGCTCTTGAACTTGCACAAAAAAATCCAAAATATATTTTTGTGTCCGTGGGACTGCATCCCGTGCATCTGCATCCGCGTTTTGTTGATGAACAAGAGGGGGCGTTTAAAAGCAGAGAAGAAAATTTTGATGTTGATTATTATCGCACACTCGCCCGCGCGCCTGAAGTAGTGGCAATAGGGGAGACCGGCTTGGATTTTTATCACTTGCCAAACGATGTGTCGCGCGATGTCGTTATCAAAAAACAGCACGAAGTTTTTTTAGCGCATATCGCGCTCGCGCAAGAAATGCAAAAACCACTGATTATTCATTGTCGTGAGGCATATCGTGAACTTGCGGATGTAATAGAGCACCAGTACGGCGCTCACACCTTGCGCGGCACCGTTCACTGCTTTACCGGAAATGAAGAAGAAGCGGAACGCTTGGTCGCACTTGGATTCTACGTCGGTTTTACCGGCGTTATAACATTTCCGCCGAAAGCAAGCAACCCGGAGGCGCACGCGCGCTTACTTGAGGCGGTACGTCGCGTGCCGTTGGAACGCCTGCTGGTAGAGACCGACGCGCCGTACCTGGCGCCCGCGGCCTATCGCGGTAAGAAATGTGAGCCGTGGATGGTAGAGGAAGTGGTCAAAAAAATCGCTGAAATAAAAGTAATTGATGCAGTAACTGTAGAGACAGCTACCGCGGAGAATGCCACGCATCTCTTTACCTCAAAACCGTAAAAAACTTATCCCCTTGAAACTTTTGTCAATACCGTCTATACTAGGTGCGCTTTATGAACGACCGCCGTTATTGGCTTTTTGGACTGCGCATAGCCGGTGATTTTGGCATAACTCTGGCACTTCCCGTTGTGATTTTGGCGTATTTTGGCAAGCGTTTAGATACTCGTTTTGATACCGCCCCATGGTTACTGATTGCTGGATTTGCATCGGCCGCTCTTACGTCAGGCATACTTATCTATCGTAAAGCAAAACGCTACGGCAAAGAGTATCAGCAGTTAAAATAATATGGTGCTTCCCCCACTTGCGGCCGAATCACTATTTAATCTTGGGTCACTCCCTGTCACGAACGCGATGATTAACGCGTGGGTTGCGCTTGCGTTTTTTGTAGGCATTGCCGGAACACTTCGCGCGCGAATTACGCGCATGCCGCGTGGTTTACAAAACGTAGCTGAATGGCTCCTTGAACGTTTGCTGGAATTTTTTGACCAAGTGACGAACGATCGCGCGAAATCAGAACGCTTCTTGCCGTTTGTTGGGACGCTTTTTTTCTTCATTCTGTTTTCAAACTGGATTGGCATTTTGCCGGGGATTGGATCAATTGGCATGTGGCTCCGTGTGCATGGCGAAATAGAATTGGTTCCGCTCTTTCGTCCCGCCAACAGTGATCTCAACATGACACTTGCGATGGGCGTGCTTGCCGTGACACTCTCGCACGTTTTTGGCATCGTTACCATTGGTTTTTTCAAACACACCGGTAAATTCATCCAACTCGGGCATATTTTTCACAGTATTAAAAAGGGGCCCATGGCAATCTTTACGGCGCTGATTGAATTTTTCGTGGGGCTTCTTGAAATTATCAGCGAAATTGCTAAAATGGTATCTCTCTCGCTTCGGTTGTTTGGGAATATTTTTGCGGGCGAGGTCTTATTGACCGTGATGGCCGGTTTGATCGCTGTGCTAGTTCCCGTGCCATTTATGGCGCTTGAATTAATTGTTGGGTTGATTCAGGCGATGGTTTTTGCTATGCTAACTCTCGTTTATTTAACCGTGGCGACATCAGAGCCACATTAACGTATAGTGTATGGGAAATCTTGATGCAGAAACAATGCGCATCATGGTCAAAGGAATGACCATGGCGCTGGGTGGCGTGGCACCGGCCATTGCCATTGGTATGCTTGTCGCAAAAGCCATGGAAGCCATCGGCCGCAATCCGGAAGCATCCGGCAAGTTGTTTGTGCCTATGTTGCTCGGCGCCGCATTTGCGGAAGCCATCGCCATTTACGCGCTCGTCGTGGTATTTACGTTGTAAGAAGGTATGCTTATAGAGATCGTCCACGCGGCAACAGAAGCAGTGGGTGAAACCGGGGCGGCAACCGGTCCTATTGGAACCCTCGGCATTAACCTCAAACTGTTCATCGCGCAGCTCATTAACTTCGCGGTGATTCTTCTTGTGTTGTGGCGATGGGCGTATCGGCCACTTTTGCGCATTATGCATGAACGGCAAAAAACGATTGCGGAAGGGCTGGATAACGCCAAAAAAATTGAAACGCGTCTTGGAGAAACCGAGCAGGAGTATCGTACAAAAATCAACGCGGCAAAAAAAGAAGCCATTGCTATTATTGAGCAGGGGAAAACGGACGCGGCCGCGCGTGCGGCAACCATGAAAAAGAAAGCTGAAGAAGATATGCAGGCGCTTCTTGCATCCGCGCGTGCGCACATTAACGCGGAAAAAGATGCATCCCTGCGCGCGGTGCGAGAACATGCCGCGGCGCTTATTACGGAAACGGTGCGGCGTGTGGTTTCGGAAAAAATGAGCACGAAAGAAAATGAAGAGTTTATCCGTTCCGTGTTGAAAAAAGAGGTATGAAAAATAAAGTGACCGATACTGAACTCGCACGTGCGCTCTGGCAGATAACGCGCGACACAACAGAAGAAGATCTCGCGGAACGCGTGCGGGTATTTGTGGAATATTTACACAGGTACGCGATGCTCCATCGTGGAGAGCGTATTGCGGCCTGTTTTCCTGATGTGGCGCGGAGATGTGAAGGTGCCGCGGAGATCGTTCTGGAAAGCGCGCAACCGATAGCAAAGGCCTTGATTGCTGACATACAACAGACCTTGTCCTGTGCCGATGCCACCGTTATCGTAAAAGAAAATCCCGCTATTGCTGGCGGCGTCATCGCGCGCGTGAACGATGTGGTATATGATATGAGCGTCATCGCGCAACTGCAACGTTTAACAGCGCACATGATTGCCTAACGAATCACCGTATGCAAACCAACATGATCGTAGAACATCTTGAAAAACAATTGGCTGCCTTTAAAAAGGAAGTTGTTGTTGCTGAAATTGGAACGGTGCGGGAGGTGGGCGACGGCATTGCGCGCATGAGCGGCCTTGCGCGTTGTCAGGCATCGGAAATGTTGGAATTTCCCGGCGGTATCATGGGTGTGGCGCTCAATCTGGAAGAAGAAACGGTCGGCGCCATGATTTTAGGCGATTATTCCGGTATTAAAGAAGGGGATACCGTCAAACGCACGGGTCGCATTTTATCCGTGCCGGTTGGTGACGAACTCGTTGGTCGCGTCGTGAACCCGCTTGGTGAGGCGATTGACGGCAAGGGCACGTTAAAAACAAAAGAATTTTATCCGGTTGAAAAAATTGCGCCGGGTGTTATGAAACGACAACCGGTTAATCAGCCGGTGCAAACGGGCATTAAAGCAATTGACGCCATGATCCCGATTGGCCGCGGACAACGTGAGCTTATTATCGGCGATCGCCAAACCGGAAAAACCGCCGTCGCGATTGATACCATTATTAATCAAAAAGGGCAGGACATGATTTGTGTTTATGTTGCCATCGGACAGAAGGAATCCAAAGTTGCGCGTATGGTGGCGAAATTGGAGGAGGCCGGTGCTATGGCGTACACGATTGTGGTCGTGGCAGGCGCGTCTGATCCGGCGTCCCTTTCCTTTATTGCGCCCTATGCCGGATGCGCCATGGGAGAATTTTTCATGGATAAAGGCAAGGATGCGTTGATTGTTTTTGACGATCTTTCAAAACAAGCGTGGGCGTATCGCGAAATTTCGCTTCTGCTCCGTCGTCCGCCCGGCCGCGAGGCATACCCGGGAGATGTCTTTTACTTGCATTCTCGTTTGCTTGAACGCGCCGCAAAATTGAATAAAGAAAACGGTGGCGGTTCAATGACGGCTTTGCCGATTATTGAAACGCAGGCCGGTGATGTATCGGCGTATATTCCTACGAACGTCATTTCAATTACTGATGGACAGATTTATCTGGAAACGGATTTATTTTATCGCGGTATTCGTCCGGCGTTGAACGTTGGGCTTTCCGTATCGCGCGTTGGCGGCGCGGCGCAAACAAAAATCATGAAAAAAGTTGCGGGTAAATTGCGTTTGCAACTCGCGCAATTCAGAGAACTTGAAGCATTCGCGCAATTTGCCACCGATCTTGATCCCCAAACGCGCGAGCAAATTGAACGCGGACGACGTACGGTTGAGGTGTTAAAGCAAAAACAGTACGACACTATGAATGTGGCACAGCAAGTGTGTATTTTATACGCCGTGACCAATGGTTATTTGGATGATGTGCCGGCACCGGAAGTAGGCGAGTGGGAGCAAAAATTTCATCAGTATCTTGATACCGCACAGGAAAAATTGCTTGATTTGATTCGCGAAAAGCAAGAACTGACGGAAGATGTTGAAACCGCGATGAAGAAAGCGATTGAAGATTTTAAGAGTGCGCTTTAATATGCCCGTTGCAATAAAACTTATTCGCAGCCGTATCAAATCGGTAAAGAACACGCGCAAAATCACGAAAGCGATGGAGCTTGTTGCCGCATCAAAAATGCGGAAAGCTACGGAAGCGGCAATCATGAGCCGCCCGTATAGCGATGCCGCGCTCGCGCTTGTAGCTGATGTGGCACGCAAAAAACAGCAGAGCGACCATCCGCTACTTCGTGTGCCGGAACACGTAGCATCCGAACTGGTCATAGTCATTACGTCCAACCGTGGATTATGCGGCGGACTGAACGCGAGTATTATCCGAGAATCTCTTGCGTATATACGCGCACGACAAGCTGAAGGGTGTGCGATAACGGTGGCAACCGTTGGCAAGAAAGGACGCGCGCCACTCGCAAAAGCTGGCGTGGAACTCGTTGCAGATTTTCCTGACATCACGAGCGCGACTGATTTTCTTACCATACGTCCGCTCGGACAACTCGCGCTTCAAGAATTTAAAGAACAGCGTGCTGATCGTGTCACACTCCTCTACACACATTTTCAATCAGCGCTCATTCAACGGCCGGCCGTGCAACATATTTTACCGATGACTCATATATTTTTTACAAACGGCACGATACCGCGCCAGCCGGAGGAAACAGAATATTTATTTGAACCATCGGCGGCACTGGTGTACCAAGAAATGTTGCCGCGATTTTTAGAAACGCAAGTGTATCATGCCATTTTGGAAGCCGTTGCGTCTGAACACTCCGCGCGTATGCTTGCCATGAGAAACGCATCTGACGCGGCAGACGATATTACCCAAGATTTAACATTAACGTACAACCAAGCGCGTCAAGCCGCAATCACGCAGGAGATTGCGGAAATCGCCGGTGGCGCCGCGGCGCTTGCTTAATTGCTATGAACAAAGGATCAATGTCTCAAATTATCGGCCCGGTGGTTGATGTGCGGTTTGAAAAAGAACTTCCGTCTCTTTTGAATGCGCTTGAAACAAAATTGCCGGGAGGCGGGACGCTCGTTTTGGAAACGCAACTCCATCTCGGCGCCACTACGGTTCGGACGATTGCTATGACTACTACGGACGGACTTGAACGTGGACAAGAAGTCATGGATACCGGCGCGCCAATTTCCGTTCCCGTCGGCAAAGAATCGCTCGGACGCATGTTTGACGTGACCGGAAATGTTATTGATGAAAAAAAAGAGCCGGTCAAAACGAAAATCAAATGGTCCATTCATCGCGCCGCGCCGGATTTCAAAGATCAATCCACCAAAACCGAAGTTTTTGAAACCGGCATTAAAGTGATTGACCTCATTTGTCCGTTTGTGAAGGGTGGGAAAGTTGGACTTTTTGGCGGCGCGGGCGTGGGGAAAACCGTGGTTATTCAGGAACTCATTCGCAATATCGCGGCAGAACACGGCGGGTATTCAGTGTTTGCGGGAGTGGGTGAGCGCACCCGAGAAGGGAATGATTTATACCATGAAATGAAATCATCCGGCGTGTTGGGGAAAACGGCACTCGTTTTTGGTCAAATGAATGAGCCGCCGGGCGCTCGCGCGCGTGTTGGTCTCACGGGACTCACCATGGCCGAGTATTTCCGCGATGAAGAGGGGAAAGACGTTCTGCTTTTTATTGATAACATTTTTCGTTTCACGCAAGCAGGGTCTGAAGTATCGGCGCTCCTTGGCCGTATGCCAAGTGCCGTGGGATATCAGCCAACACTCGCAACTGAAATGGGCGCCATGCAAGAGCGCATCACGTCAACAAAAAAAGGTTCTATCACGTCGGTGCAAGCGGTGTATGTGCCAGCCGATGACCTGACTGACCCGGCGCCTGCCACCACGTTTGCGCACCTTGATTCAACTGTCGTACTTTCGCGTGCGCTCGCGGAACTCGGTATTTATCCGGCCGTTGATCCGTTGGATTCGTCATCAACTATTCTTGATCCAAACATCGTGGGTGAGGAACATTACACCGTTGCGCGTAACGTACAGAAAGTGCTGCAACGTTACAAGGACTTACAGGATATTATTGCGATTCTCGGCATGGAAGAATTGTCTGACGAGGACAAACTGACGGTCACGCGCGCGCGCAAAATTCAAAAATTTTTGTCTCAGCCGTTTTTTGTGGCGGAACAGTTCACGGGCACGCCCGGTGTGTACGTGAAACGCGAAGACACCGTCAAAGGTTTCAAGGCGATTCTTGATGGCGAGTATGACGCGGTGTCCGAACAGGAGTTTTATATGAAAGGGAGTATCGCGGAAGTAAAAAAATCGTAATCGTGTATGCCACTGCATCTCACCATGCTCACGCCCGAACGTGTTGTCTATGATGCTGACATTTTAGAAATGACCGTTCCCACTGCCATGGGCGAGATTGGCATACTGCCAAATCATCTGCCGCTGGTCTCACTTTTGAAACCGGGTGAGCTGCGCGTAAAAAAAGATGGAACGGAAATTCAGCTTGCCATTACCGGCGGATTTATTGAGGTAAAACCAGGAAACCAGATACAACTGCTCGTCGATGCCGCTGAACGTGTTGAAGAAATTGATGTTGAACGCGCGGAACAAGCGCGCGCGAGAGCCGAAGAGTATCTGCGTGAAAAGAAATTCCAAAATGATGTTGAATACACGGCACTGCAAGCGCAACTGGAACGCGCGCTGGCCCGCATTCGCATAGCCAAGAAATACCGACGTTCTTAAAAGGTGCGCTCATGTCCATTCGACTTATCCACTTTTCATTTACCATACTCCATTGCAGAGAGTACAATTAAATTACAGATTCTGGCGCCCTGGTCAGGCGCCGCGCGGCTCTTGTAGGTCCCCACAACCTGCAAAAGCCGCGCTTCTTTTTTTATTTAATCTACGATACAATAGCATCCCATGAATGAAAACACACGCGCAAATCTTAATAAAGAACAGCAGGTGGCCGTAGAGCACGGAACGGGCGCATTGCTCATTATTGCCGGCGCTGGCACCGGAAAAACCACGGTGATTACGCGGCGCATCGCGTATCTTGTTGAAACGAATGCCGCCAAGCCGGAAGAAATTGTCGCGCTTACATTCACGGAAAAAGCAGCGCGCGAAATGAGCGATCGCGTTGATGCGCTCATCGGGCCGAACGAGGCAGCAATCACCATCAGCACGTTCCATGCGTTTTGCCAACAAATACTTGAACGCTACGGTCTTGATATTGGACTTCCGGTGCCGTTTAGACTGATAACGCCGGCGGTGGCATGGCAACTCGTCAAAAAAAATTTCAATCGTTTTTCACTCAATTATTACCGTCCCCTCGCGTCACCAACACGCTTTATTCAAGCGCTTATCCAACATTTTGCGCGTTGCAAAGACGAATTAATTTTGCCCGAGGCCTATCTTCAATACGCCGACCAAGAACAGGGCGACACGGATCTTGCTGAATTTGCTCGGGCACGGGTAAAAACCACCGATGAACGCATTCTTAATATAGCGAAAACGCGTGAAATCGCCGACGCGTACCACACCTACACGCAACTGTTGCTTGAAAATCACGCGCTTGATTTTGGCGACCTTTTGCTCTACACGCATACCCTGCTTGATACACGTCCGGCCATCGTTCGCGCGCTTCAAAATCAATATCGTTACTTTATGGTAGATGAATTTCAAGATACCAACTGGGCGCAGTACCAATTACTCAAAAAATTGCTCGGAACCGGCAATAATCTTGCGGTCGTGGGGGATGATGATCAATCAATTTATAAATGGCGCGGCGCTTCCATCAGCAATATTCTTCAATTTACCAAAGATTTTCCGAATGCAAAAACGGTGGTACTCTCGGAAAACTATCGCTCGCGGCAGATTATTCTTGATGCGGCTTACGAATTGATTCAACACAACAATCCACATCGTCTTGAGGTGCGGCAGGGGATTTCCAAGCGTCTGAACGCGACCGCGCATGGTGATGGCACCGTTCGCCATCTGGTCGCCGCAACCGGTGACGACGAAACGCGCGCGGTCACTACTGCCATCCGCGATTTCGCGCAGGCGGGAACCCCGTTTGGCGAAATCGCAATTCTCGCGCGCGCCAATGCCCATCTGGAACCGTTTGTCCAATCACTGTATCGCGCCGGCATACCATATCAATACCAAGCGGCAACGGGTCTCTTCAGAAAACCGATGGTTATTGATTGCCTTGCCATACTCCGGTTACTGGCGAGCACACTGGATCATCGCGCCCTGCATCGCGTACTTCAATTGCCCCCGTATGTATTGAATCACGAGGATCAAACCGCTCTCTGGTGGCTGGAACGAAAACGCGGTTGTTTTCCCTTTGAAACGCTCAATCTCGCGCTCGGCGGAGCCGCCAAACTATCAGACGACGGCCGCGTACGAATAACTCAATTTTTACACACCCTCGGAAACGTCACCGCGCAAGCGCACCAAAAAAATGTGGGCGTGCTCCTTCTTTCGTTTCTTGAACAATCAGGTTACCTTGCCGACCTGGCCGGGCGCTCTAACAAAAACGACAACACCGCAACTGACGCACTCATTCATCTTCGAGCGTTTTTTGATGTGATTGAAGCGTTTGACAAGGAAAACGCGGGCGCGGGCGCCACAGATTTCCTTGAATACATGACGGATATGCTTGACGCGGGTGATGAGGGCGCCGCTCCGGCGGGCATCACTGAAAAAGAAAACGCCGTCCAGCTTTCAACCATTCATGGGGCGAAGGGTCTGGAGTTTCAACACGTATTTGTGGTGAATGTGGTAGAACGCCGTTTTCCCACGGATGCGCGCAGTGATTTGATTTCAATTCCCGACGCGCTGGTATCTGAAATGATTCCGGAAGGGGATCATCATCTTGAAGAGGAGCGCCGATTGCTTTACGTGGCAATGACGCGCGCGCGGGAGTCGCTTACCTTAACAAGCGCGCAGAGTTATGGTGGCGCGCGCGACAAAAAACCGTCGCGTTTTTTATCTGAATTTTCTATGCCGAAAACACAAACGGTCACACCGCAAACTACGCTACCCACGCTGAAGAACACGGAGGTTTTGCACACGGAAACCGCGCTCCCGCTTCCCAATCAGTACAGTTTTTCGCAACTTAAATCCTACGAAACCTGTCCGTTGCAATATAAATTTGCGCACATTCTTCGTGTGCCTACGTTTGGTAAGGGGCTTTTTACGTTCGGACAAACCATGCATCGCACCCTACAACTTTTTTATGAGCGTCTGCGCCAGTTAAACCAAAGCCAACAAACGGATCTTTTCGGTTCAGCCATACCCGCTGAAGAAAAAACAGGCATCCACGTGCCTACCGAAGAGGATTTGCTGACGATCTATCGCGAGACGTGGCGCGATGAATGGTACGCGGATGATAACGAACGGAAACGGTATTACGAAGAGGGAATACAGATGCTCGCACGTTTCTATCAACAAAATACAGCCGCCGGATGGTCTATACCCGCATTTCTTGAAAAAGATTTTATGGTTCGCGTCGGCGCCCACACCATACACGGTAGAATTGATCGCATTGACACCACACCTGACGGCGGCATCGTTATTATTGATTACAAAACGGGCAAACCAAAAACCACGCTTGACACCGACGAAAAAGATCAACTGTTTTTGTATCAAATAGCCGCGCAAGAAATTCCTTTTTTCAAGACACCCGGGCGGGTTGTTGAATTGACTTTTTATTATCTTGCCGACGGCACTCGGCAATCCTTTCTGGGAGCGCCTGTTGACCTCGCGCGCTATAAAGAAAAAATATTGACTACCATTGCGCGCATTGAAACACGCGACTTTACCGCTGACCCTAACCCTTTCAAATGCCGCTCCTGCGATTTTCGTGATATCTGCGAATTTAGACAGTAGTTCGCTCGCATGATACAATCAAAAGTAAATGGAAAAGCTTCATCATCTCATCACCCAATCCGTGCGTCGTTCCGGCGTCGAACCGTCGGTTGAGGCAGCCAAAATTGTTGGGGAGGCGACCACGACCCTTGCCTCCCTTTTTGGCGCCGATCTTGCGTCCCACATGAAACCGCTCTATATAAAAAATCGTACGCTGACCGTGAGCTGTACCAGTTCAACAGTCGCGCAAGAACTTAAACTCCGCGAAACTGAAATTCTTGACAAACTCAATCTAAAACTCGCCGGACGATTGGTGGATCGTATCCGCTATTTTTCCTAGCACGCTTTCTATGAGCCTCCGTTTGTACCTCACCGCCATGTCACTCGGCACACTCCTCTGTGTTACGGCATGGGTGCAGATTATCCGTACGTCGGATCCGCATACCGCGCCGTGGTTTATTTTTTCCTTTTTCTATGCTACGCTTTTCCTTGCGCTGGTTGGCGGTTTCTCGTTGGTTGGATTTGTCTGGCGCATTTGGCGTAAACGTGAAGCAATGATACTGTTCCGCCACGTGCGTAAAACGTTTCGTCAAGGTGTACTCTTTGCCATTCTCGTTACGAGTGCGCTCTATCTCAAATCGCACACATGGCTCACCTGGTGGAGCGCTGTCATACTTATTCTGGCGCTGGTTCTCATTGAATCTATCATCATCACTAAAACTAAACCGGCACACTAATCTATGCGTCAATCAACCTTGTTTGGCAGTACGAGAAAAAAAGCTCCCAAAGATGAGGTGAGCGTGAATGCGGAGCTCCTTATACGCGCCGGCTTTATTGATAAAGTTTCTGCCGGTATATATACCTATCTGCCGCTTGGTCTTCGAGTGCTCACGGCTATCCAAAATATCATTCGCAAAGAAATGAATGATCTTGGCGCGATGGAAATTCGTATGCCCGCGCTCCACCCTAAGGAGCCGTGGGAAAAAACGGGACGTTGGAGTAAACCGGGAAAAGAGGTCATGTTTCAATTTAAAGGACATGGCGACCGCGCATACGGACTTGGGTGGACGCACGAGGAAATAGTGACACCCCTCGTTAAGCAATATGTGAATTCCTACCGCGATCTGCCATTCGCGGTGTATCAAATACAGGACAAATTTCGCGATGAACCGCGCGCAAAATCCGGCTTATTGCGCGGACGCGAATTCAACATGAAAGATCTCTACAGCTTTCACGCCGATGAAGAAGACCTGGAGCGCTATTATGAAAAAGTTATGCAGGCGTATGGACTGGCGTTTGATCGTTGCGGACTTGTTGCGCTCGTGACCGAAGCGTCCGGTGGCGCCTTCTCACCGCGCTCGCATGAATATCAGGTTGTCACACCCCATGGAGAAGATCTTATTTTTTCATGCCATCACTGCAATAAACATCAAAATAAAGAGATTGTCACTGATACACACTGCCCCGAATGTGGTACCGAGCGTGAGGAACAAAAGGCAATTGAAGTGGGAAATATTTTTAAACTGGGCACGCGATTCAGCGAAGCATTTCATGCGACGTACCAAGATCGCGAAGGCAAAGAACAGTTAGTTCTGATGGGTTGCTATGGTATGGGGCCTAGCCGCATCATGGGCGCCATTGCGGAAGTGTATCACGATGATACGGGACTCATGTGGCCTGTGTCAGTTGCGCCGTTCACCGTTCATCTCTTGCAACTGGGCACGGACGACGCGGTCAAAAAACAAGCCGAAGAATGGTATGGTGCGCTTACCGGTGCCGGTATTGCGGTGCTGTTTGATGAGCGTGATCTCTCGGCCGGAGAAAAATTTGCCGACAGCGACCTGATTGGTATACCGTATAGATTAGTCATCAGCAAAAAAACAGGGGAGGGGGCAGAATTAAAATTACGCACCTCTCCGGATATGCAGGTTATAACACGCACGGAGGGGCTGAAACGTCTCTCCCATGTTTGATAAATTTTTTGGTAAGTTCAGCAAAGATATCGGCGTTGATCTTGGCACCGTAAACACCCTTGTATATGTGAAAGACAAGGGGATTGTTATTAATGAGCCAAGTGTTGTGGCCATTAATGTACGCACCGAGCAGATTCTTTCCGTGGGAAAAGAAGCGCGTGAAATGGTGGGGAAAACACCGGCGCACATTAGTATCAGTCGGCCGCTCTCGCATGGCATTATCGCGGATTTTGAGGTAACGGAAAAAATGCTCCGTTACTTTATTGATAAAGTTCACGAGGAAAGTTTTACGTTTGTTCCGCGCCCGCGCGTCGTCATCGGCGCGCCGCTTGAAATTACGGAGGTGGAACGCAAAGCCATTGAAGATGCCACGTTGGCCGCTGGCGGACGCGAAGTATTTATTGTTGAAAGTCCCATGGCTGCCGCGATTGGCGCGCGCATGCCCATTGAAGAAGCCGTGGGAAATTTCATTGTTGATATTGGCGGCGGCACCACGGAAATCGCTACGGTCTCACTCGGCGGCGTGGTTACCTGGAAATCAATCCAGATTGCCGGTGAAGAAATGAACAAAAATATTATTCATTACGCGCGTGATGTTTTTAATGTCCTCATTGGTGAACGTCACGCAGAGAAAATAAAAATACAAGCTGGATCCGCGCTTCCGCCCAAGGAACCGATCACCTATGCCATGCGCGGTCGCGATCTTATCACCGGCCTGCCGAAAGAGGTGCCCATTACTGATGGAGAAATTCGCGAAGCCCTCGCGCGCTCTATGAACACGATTATTGAAAGCATCAAAGCCACTCTTGAAATGACGCCACCGGAACTCATCGTTGATATTCATGAACGTGGCATGCTGTTAACCGGCGGGGGAGCGCTCCTTCGTGGTATTGATCGTGTGATCGCGCAAGCGACGGGTATTCCCGTGCGTATCGCCGATGATCCATTAAGTTGTGTCGTTATTGGCATGGGTATTCTTTTGGATAATGCAAACCTCCTCCACGAAGTAGCCGTTCCTTCATCACGAGAACGTGAATAGAGGTTGTCGCCGAATAACGCATATGCTCAAAACCTTCACGCGCAAGCATCTCGTCGCATCTGTTTTTATACTCCTACTTCTCCTCGTTGGACATTACACCCGTTTTCTTGAACCACTTGAACAGAGTATTATTTGGATAACGAATCCTCTCATACGAGGTGTCGCGAGTATCAGTTCACCTATCCGAACCGCAATCGGTTATTTCGCAAACAAAAATAACCTGCTCACACACATTCAGGAATTGGAGGAAACATTGAAACAACGGGAAACCGCGTTGGGTGAACAAACGATCCTGGTAGAAGAAAATAATGCCTTGCGTAAAAAACTGCTGTTTACCAAGCGAACCGGACGCATCCCTCTCATCAGTTATGTGGTGGGAAAAACGATTGATAACACAGGAAACACGCTGATTATTGATAAGGGCGCTCGCGATGGCGTGCAAGAGGAGAGCGCGGTGATTGTCGGCGATGGTATACTCGTCGGCAAAATTGCTAAAGTCAACCCGAAGACCGCTATCGTGCGCCTGATAAATGACCCGCACAGTAAAATTGCCGCCACTGTATTGAATAGTGATAAAAGTATTGGTCTTGTCGAAGGTGGTTTTGGTATTAGTGTGAAACTCACCACGGTTCTTCAGACCGAAGTGCTCAAGAAAGGTGATTTGATTATTACGTCTGGTCTTGAAGAGACCGTGCCACGCGGTTTATTGATTGGCCATATCACCAGGGTTGAAAAAGAAGATTATGGTCCCTTTCAAGAGGGAATCATTCAGCCGGCTGATTCACTGGCGCGCCTCACATTGGTCGGAGTACTGCCACCAGAATAATATGCGTCTTTTCCTTGCCATGCTTGCCGTTGTGGCGATCACGGCGCTTCATATCGCGCTTGCCACAACGCTTCCGTGGCCTTTTTCTACGATGAATATTACCATGATAGCGTTGGTCTATTTTTTGCTTTCCAGGCACGTTTCACTGGCGATTACCACTGCATTCTGTATGGGTATCATCATGGAACTCTACGCGCTCACTCCCTTCGGCGTACTCATCACATCGCTCATGATTGCGCTCATCGTAGGAAGCGTTATTGCGTCCTATCTCGTGACGACCATTTCACCGCTCGGTATGATTGCCGTAACGTTTGCCATGGTCGCGACCTACCGCATTTGTTTTTTGGTATTAGTTGGCATCATGGCGTTTTCAGGAAAACAAATAGCCGTCTCCGTACAGCAAGCGTTTGAAATAATCGCAACCGAAGGAGTAACGACAACCGCGCTCGTCACGCTCCTCGTGGGTGTGGCAACCGTTCTCCGTCACAAAACCCGCGCGCGGCTTTCCACAAGATCACTATGATTGCCGCCTACCTTCGTAAATTATTTCATCGCGACCCTCGGGCGCCGAGCGTCTATGGCGTTCTACGGTACCGCTGGGTTGAAGAGTCATTTTCGGCAACACAGCCACTCCGGAATCAACGGCCGCTTCCGGGAAGTGCGTTGTTTATGGGCAATGCCATGGTGGAAGGGACGATACGATTGATGCGCGGCGCACTCCTCGTGATGATACTCGTCATGATGGGACGCATCATCTATCTGCAGGGTGTGCGAGGAAACTATTTTTTTGAAACCGCGGAAGATAATCGCATTCGTATTCATGTGATTCCGGCAAAACGAGGAAGTATTTTTGATCGTCAAAATCGACCACTCGTGACCAACACCACCAGCTTCGCGCTTGTCATTGTTCCGCAAGATCTTCCACGCGATCCTCGCGAACGCACCCATGTCTTGCAAAAAACGGCAGCGCTAACGGCGCTCCGCGAGGAAGACCTGACGTCCATTTTGGAAGAATATAAAAAATATTCTTTTGAAGCCATTACGGTACGTGAAGGTATTCCCTATGAAACAGCGCTCACGGTGCAGGTGAAAAGCGCTGACTTACCGGGTATTCGCGTTGAAAGTGGCAGTGATCGTCGCTATACCAACGTGTATGGCGCGGTAACGACATCAACACCGCAAAGTTTATCGCATCTGATTGGCTATGTGGGTAAATTAAGCAAAAAAGAACTGGAAGAAAAATACATGCTTGGGTACACGCCATTAGATCGCATAGGAAAAATTGGTATTGAAGCGCAGTATGAGGATTTCCTGCGCGGAAATTACGGCAAAAAAAAGGTAGAGGTTGATGTCAGCGGAAGAGAGCAACTGGTGCTCGCGGAAATTGCGCCTACCGCTGGTCGTCATGTCGTGCTTGGTATTAATAGCGAGTGGCAAAAACACCTTGAAGACGCCTTAAAACGCGCGCTCCGCGCGGCAAACGCCAAACGCGGAAGCGCCATCGCCCTGGATCCGCAAACCGGTACGATACGAGCGTTCGTCAGTCTCCCCACGTACGATAATAACGATTTCATCGGCGGCATCAGCGCGGAAAAATATCAGGAATTGGTGCAGGATTCCAACCAGCCACTCTTTAATCGTGCGCTCTCCGGGCAGTATCCTTCAGGTTCAACCATAAAACCAATGCTTGCTACCGCGGCGCTTGAAGAAAGCATCATCACCAGAGCAACAACCGTTCTTTCAACCGGAGGATTGGAAGTTGGACAGTGGTTTTTCCCTGATTGGAAAGCAGGCGGCCACGGCGCAACCACGATCGTTAAAGCCCTTGCTGAATCTGTCAACACATTCTTTTACATTATTGGTGGCGGGTATCGCGACACGAAAGGATTGGGTGTTGAAAAAATAACCACCTATCTTCATTTCTTTGGTTTTGGCGATCGTCTCGGTATTGATCTGCCTGGTGAAGCAACGGGCTTTATACCATCACCCACATGGAAAGAACAAGCAAAACATGAGCAATGGTACATTGGCGATACATATAATATTTCCATTGGACAAGGCGACCTCCTCGTTACACCACTTCAAATCGCGGTAGCAACCGCCGCCATCGCTAACGGTGGCACTCTGTACCGTCCGCATCTTGTTGAACGAATTATTGATCCCGTCAGTGGAGAAGTGCAACCCGTAGAACCGCAGATAATTCGTGAACTACCCATTAAAAAAGAACATCTCGCGCTTGCGCGAGCGGGTATGCGCGCGTGTGTGCAAACCGGCAGTTGTCGCGCACTCGCGGTGTTGCCGATATCGGTTGCTGGCAAAACGGGAACTGCCCAATGGTCACGAGAAAAAAATACCCACGCGTGGTTTACTGGTTTTGCGCCCCACGATGATCCCCGTTTTGTTATTACCATTATGATTGAAGAGGGAGGAGAGGGCAGTAAAACAGCACTACCGGTCGCGGCAGAATTCCTCCGTATCGTGGCTAAAGAATAACACTAGGCAACGCTATCCACCCATGCTACACTAGCGTACATAACCACCATTTATTTTTTATGCAAAATCCAACGTATCTCACCCCCGCAGGACTCGAAAAACTCAATCAAGAATACAAAAAATTAAAAACAGAAACCATCCCGGATATCGCCGCACGCATTGACGAGGCGCGCCAACTGGGAGATCTGTCAGAAAATGCGGAATACCACAGCGCTAAAGAAGAAATGTCGTGGGCGCAGACACGCCTTATCGCACTGGAAGAAGCGCTCCACGAAACACGCATCATTCAAAAGGCCCACGATGAAACCATCGTCATCGGTTCAACGATTATCGTGGAAACAGACGGTAAAGAAAAGCAATATACCATCGTCGGTCCGAATGAAGTTGATCCAAAACAAGGCAAAATTTCCAACGAATCTCCCATCGGAAAAGCATTCATCGGCCATCACGTCGGTGAAACCGTCACCATTGCCGTGCCTGACGGAGAGCGGCAGTACACGATAAAACGTGTCGTGTAAATTGACGTTGACTAACGCTCTCTTTATACTATTGCTATGACTCTCGCTACTGCACACCATCAAAACGAAGCGGCAACACGCCTGAAAAAACTTCATGCATTACAAGAGCAGGGGATCAATCCCTTCCCTTCCTGGAACGAGGAACGCGTTACCTGTCAAGATTTTTTAAATCGTTTTACACTCCTACCAGCCGACCATACGGTCACGCTTGCGGGCCGACTCATGAGCATTCGCCTCCAAGGTGGAACGACGTTTGCGCATCTCCAAGATCAATCAGGGAACGTGCAACTCTTTTTCAAAAAAGATCTTCTGGGTGAACCGTCCTATTATCTCCTCAAAAACGACCTCGATCGCGGTGACATCGTAGCGGTTTCGGGTACGTCCTTCACTACCAAAAGTGGTGAAAAATCACTCTTGGCACAAACGCTAACCGTCCTTGCAAAAAGCGTCTTGCCGCTCCCGGAAAAATGGGACGGGCTCAAAAAAACTGAAACCCGTTTTCGCCAACGATACCTTGACATGCTCTCAAACGAAGAGAGTGCTAAACGTTTCTTGGTCAAGAGCGCGCTTATCGCCGCGATTCGCGAATTCTTTAATGAACGAGGGTACGCGGAAGTGGAAACACCTATCCTTCAGCCGCTTTATGGCGGGGGACTGGCACGGCCTTTTTCAACGAGACATAATGCACTCGGCATACCGCTCTATCTTCGCATCTCTCCGGAATTATATCTGAAACGTCTTGTCGTGGGTGGCCTTGAACGCATTTTTGAAATCGGCAGAATGTTTCGCAATGAAGGCATTGACCACGATCATAATCCGGAATTCACCATGCTTGAAACCATGGCCGCGTATCATGATTATCATTACAACATGGATCTGGTTGAGGAGTGTTATGAATTCTGCGCGCAAAAAATTTTAGGTACGACGGATATTGTCTACGGCCCGCATACTATTCGCGTGGCACGCCCATGGAAACGCATGACGATGGTGGAATCAATTCGTGCAACAACCGGCATTGATGTTATATCATGGAAAACAGCCGCCGAAGCACAGAACGTACTCACTGCCTTGAAGATAGACAAGAAAAAAATTAAACAGGCGCACACACTCGGTCTCACTATCGCACTTTTATTTGAAGAAAAGGTGGAAGAGACGCTCCTGCAACCCACCATTATTTATGAGCATCCCGTTGAGACCTCGCCACTCGCAAAACGGTGCGCGCATAATCCGCATTTCGTGGAACGCTTTGAACATTTTATCTTGGGAAGCGAGCAAGGCAATCATTATTCGGAGTTGAATGATCCGGTTGAACTCAAGGAACGTTTTGTGGAAGAGCAGAAAAAAATAAAGAAGGGGAGTGCCATTGAAGACGTGCACCAACCCGATAACGATTTTCTTCTGGCCGTGAAACACGGTATGCCACCAACCAGTGGTCTTTCTATCGGTATTGATCGCATGGCCATGCTCTTTACCAACGCGGAACATATCAAAGAAGTAATTCCGTTTCCACTCCTCCGGCCGAAACGTTCCGCCTCCGTATGAAAACCGTTCTCGTTACCGGCACGTTTGATTTCCTCCACCGCGGACACCTCTCGTTTCTTACGCAAGCAAAACGATACGGAGACCACCTCACGGTCATCGTCGCGCGCGACAGCACCGTCAAAAAAATAAAAGGACGCGCGTCCATTCATTATGAAAAAGAACGGCTCGCGCTTGTCAAAAGTATCAGAATCGTGGATCACGCCGTGTTAGGCGATCGCAACGATCCGTATAAAATAATAGCGCGTCTCCGTCCGCAGGTTATTTGTTTAGGATATGATCAAACACATGCCTTCGCGCGTGGACTTGAAAGTGCGTTGAAACATCGCCATCTCACCACGCGCATCGTAACCTTGAAACCCTTCCATCAAAAACGGCTCAAAAGCACACAACGCTCAAAACTTCTCGCGCAGGTAGGCACCTGACCACAAAGCGTGATACTATAATGTGTATGCTCGACTCATCACTTTTGAGAGAACACCCGGAACTCATTCAAAAAGCCCTCCGCGATCGCGCCATGGATTTTGATATACGCGCGCTCTTAACATTAGATGAGGAGCGTCGAACGCTTCTGAAACATTTGGAAGGGCTCCGCGCCGACCGCAACAGCCGTTCAAAAGAAAAACCGAGTCAGGCAGAGATAGCGCGCCTCAAAAAATTATCCGAAACCATCAAACAAGCGGAAGAAGAACTGACCACCCTTTTGTCATCGTACCATGACGCACTGCTTCGTATTCCAAATATTCCGGACAAAAGCGTGCCCATAGGGAAGGATGACACGGGCAATAAGGTGTTAAAAAAATGGGGGAAAAAATCAACCCTCAAAAAACCGCGTGAATATTTTGATCTCCCATCGGTGCAACCATATTTTGAATTGGATCGCGGCGCGCGCACCTCGGGCGCCAGGTTTTATTACCTCCGCGGTCCGCTGGCTCTCCTTGAACACGCGCTCATGCGTTATGCCGTTGACTTTATTACCAAAAAGGGCTTTGAGCTTCTCGTCACACCCATTCTCGTTCAAGAAAGTGCGCTTCTTGGCACCGGCTATTTTCCCAATGGAAGGCAAGAGGTATACGCCGTGAACCCGGGACAAGACGACCTCTATCTTATTGGTACGTCTGAACAAGCCATCACGGCTTTTCATCAACAGGAATTATTAGAGGCGGATGATTTACCGCGTCGCTATACCGCGTGCACCCCCTGTTTTAGAAGAGAAGCGGGGGGCTACGGCAAAGATACGCGCGGCATCTTGCGCGTTCACCAATTCAATAAGGTTGAGATGGTGGTATTTTCTAAACCCGACGATTCATGGAAGATACTCACAGAAATGATTGCTATCTCTCAAGAGTTTTATCAATCGCTTGGCATACCGTATCAGCTGGTGGCGCTCTGCACCGGCGATCTCGGTTTTCAGTCGGCAAAAACCATTGATATCGAAGGATGGTTTCCCGGGCAAGGACGCTATCGTGAACTCGGCAGCGCATCAAACACGACGGATTTCCAAGCACGCCGATTAAACATTCGCTTCAAAAATGAGAAGGGAGAAAAACAGTTCGTTCATACGCTGAATAATACCGTGGTGGCTGATCGCGCGCTCCTCGCCATTCTAGAAAACCAGCAACAAAAAGACGGATCCGTTGTCGTGCCGACGGTCTTGCAAAAATACACGCGATTCAAAAAAGTGGGATAACCGTCACGCACGTGAGTTTCGCTATGCCCATGAATTATCGCGGCTATGCTCATATTGAATATCAACAGCGAAAACGCTGGTTTAAACGACGGGGAAGAACTGCCGCGCGGGCGGACGTGAGCTACGCCAACCCTTACAATAGAAAAGAAAAGCGTGCGGTGCGTCCGATCTTCACCGGCATCGCGCTTTTTATAACCCTGATAATCTGGGCAGCGCTTCTTGTGTTTCATCCGTACTTTACCATTAAACACATCGCCGTTTCCGGTGTGAGCACCATTCAACCACACGATATACAGCAAACGGTTCGCACCGCGCTTGAACGAAAACAACTCTGGTTTATTCCGCAAAATAATTTTTTCCTGCTGAAACGCGACCGACTTACCACGGTACTTTTGACGCGTTTTCCGCTTGAACAGGTAATCATTACCACGTCGTTTCCCAACACCGTACATCTTGAAGTAACCGAGCGTCTTGCCTACGCGATTTATGATGACGGTGCCAAATATGTGTTGATTGACGAAGGCGGCATTCCACAAAAAACACTGCGCCCCGTGGCAATTCATGAAAAACAAACCGGCACAGGAACCATAGGAGTAGGGGAGGAGGCGCACGTTGTTTCAACCACATGGCATTATCCTGATGTGACCGCGCTTCACGCGGTTTATGGGACCTATCCAGTCGTGCACAATCAACAAACCGCGCGCACCAGTTCCTATCTTCTGGACCCCGTTGTGGTGAGGGGAGTACTACAGATTTATGTATCTCTAAAACAGAATACAGATTTTGCGACACATCACTTTGTTTATCCACCCGATTACCAGACACTCCTCGCAGTAAGCGAAAACGGCCCAACGGTCTCATTTAATCCTTTTGAAAATTTAGAAAAACAACTGGAAACGTTTAAACACGCCTGGCAACGTGAACTCCGTAAAGAAAAGCGTCGTAAGATACAAATCAATGCCCGTTTTCCGGGCCGTGTGTATGTAGAGGAGTAATGTAAGCCATCTAGAAACTTGCGGCATCGTCAATGGGGAAGTAACGCGAGTACTGATACCCGGGTCTTAAAAAGACTCTTTTTATGGAGACGCACAATATAGGTTATGCGACGCATATAGTGACGTACCTAGCTAGTTAAATACTATAATAGGTGTCCCCCTAGTAATCGCTTCTCTTTAAAATATTTTTGTTTTGGCATTGTCTATTTCCAAGCGGGAGGGCAGGCGACCTCATGGGACTAAGTGTCGTAAAATAAAATCCCGATGTAATTCGGGATTTTCTCTACACGCGTACGGCAACCTGCTCGAGCAAAAACGGCATCGCCTCGAGCGAACGAAAGAGCTCTTCATCAAGCATGACCACATGGTAATCCACTCGCTCCCCTGCCATACCTTCCACTACACACGCAAGCGGCTCAATAACTTCGCGATGTAGAAATATTGCGGAACGATCGTACAACATGCGAAATCGTTCTTCCGCAACAACGGCTAACACCACGAGCACCGGCTCGTGATCAACCACCTCAAGAGTGATCATGTGCGCAAGCGCCGAGACAAACGCGCCATACTCATCTTGCGCTACAATACGTTTCACACACGGGAGGTAGGTATCTACGAGTGTTTTCAGGTGACAAACACGATACCGAACCTTGAAAGGAATCTCTTCACGACGCAAAAACGAACAATGCACGCGGAGATTAACGACACCCTCAACCCAAGCCGTTTCAGCCGTCATTCTTGGACCCCCTCGCATGGCGCGTCCCACTCGGGATGAGACGCTAACTCATAACGTCAAAGTATACTCTCCCCAATGAGAGATGTCAATGCTACAATACACTACATGTCCCACATTACCAATCAGGATGTCGCACGCATTTTTTATGACATTGCCGCAATCTTGGAATTGCAGGATGCTGACCCGTTTCGCGTTCGCGCCTACAACCAAGCGGCCACGGTTATTGAGGGACTTATTGAGGATGTAACAGCCATCTATCATGAAGATGGTCTGCGCGGTCTTGAAAATATTCCAAGCGTCGGTAAAGAACTCGCGCTCAAAATTGAAGAACTCGTCAAAACAAACGACCTTAGATTCTATCGCACGCTTAAGAAAGAAGTGCCGCAAGGATTGCTTGCGATACTTGAAATAGAAGGCATCGGTCCGCAAAAAACAAAGTTTGTCTGGAAAAAATTTGGTGTTACCACGCTCAAACAACTGGAACACCTCTGTCGTGGACAGAAATTGCAGCAGCAAAAAGGATGGGGACAAAAAACCGTGGACAATATTCTGCGCGCCATCAAACTCAAGCAAGCGTTCGGGACGCGTAAACCGCTCGGCCTCATTTACCCTATCGCGTTTGGCATACAAACCGCGCTTGAAAAAAGCGGCTTTGCGATTCGCGTAGAAATAGCCGGTAGTTTGCGCCGCATGAAAGAAGATGTTGGCGATATTGATATTCTCGCCACGTCAAAACATCCTCAAAAACTCATCAATGTCTTCACCGCGCTTCCTGAAATTAAAGCGGTCAAAGCAAGGGGCGACACCAAATGCATGGTATTTTTGCGCGCGGGCATTGATGCTGACTTGCGTGTGGTCTCACCTGATGAGTTGGGCGCGGGTTTGTGTTATTTTACCGGATCGCAACAACATAATGTCCGCGCGCGCGAGCTGGCCATCAAAAAAGGACTCACCATCAATGAATACGGCATTTTCCGCGGCACGGCAGAACGACACGGCGCACGTGTTGCCGCGCGCACAGAGGCAGCTGTCTTTCGCGCGCTCGGTCTCCCCTATATTCCACCGGAATTACGTGAGGATCGCGGTGAATTTGACGCTGCAAAAACACGCACACTCCCCCACCTCATTGAATATACGGATCTGCAAGGCGATCTTCACGCGCACACAAGTTGGTCTGGCGACGGACACAACACACCGCTTGAAATGATTCGCGCCGCAAAAGCAAAGGGGCTCAAATACATTGCGATCACCGATCACTCCTCCCCTCTTGGAATGTTAAAAGGCATTAAAACACACAACATTAAAAAATATATTAATGACATACGAAGTGCGGCGGCCAAAGTGAAAGGAATCCGCGTCCTTATAGGAGCTGAAGTTGACATCCTCCCTGACGGCAGACCCTACTTGCCTGACGGGACGCTCAAACAGCTGGATTGGGTGGTTGCGTCAGTGCATACGGCATTCAGACAGTCCCAAGAAGTAATGACAAAACGCGTGATCCGCGCCATTCAAAACCCGTACGTCTCTGCCATTGGCCACCTCACGGCGCGTATTTTGGGTCGGCGTGAACCAACAGGAGTGGATGTACACGAGGTGTTTGCGGCCGCAAAAAAATATGGCACCGCGATGGAAATCAACGCCTCCTGGTATCGCCTTGATTTGAATGACGTGCATTGTCGCGCGGCAAAAGAAGCGGGCGTAAAATTAGTAATGAGTACGGATTCGCATGACGTGGATAATTTTGATTTTACCTTTGGTGTTGGTACCGCGCGGCGTGGATGGATTGAAAAAAAGAATGTGCTGAACACGTTGCCATTTGGAAAATTTGTAAAGGCAATTAAAAAATAGTTATTTTTGCTTTCGCAAAAATAACAAAACGCCCCGTCCCGATAAATCGGGACGGGGCTGAACTTCAGATCCGGTACTGCGGAGCCGGCGTTTCGTGCCAGGGACGAAACTCGCCCATGGCCATCACCATGACTCGCCGATCCAGCTCACGCGCGAACGCGCGAGCGCTACGACGATACTTTCCGCGCCACAGATCCTCACGCACCCACGAGCGCCGCACGTGCCGCTGCCACTTCCAGGAGGCGAACGGGACACGAGAGACACGCTCCGATTCTTCCCAGGCGATCTTCCTGAAGCTTCGCCGCTCGATGTCCTCCTGGATCATCTCAAGCTCAACTTCACGCGCTTCCAGAGCGGCGTCCCCCCGCTCCGCTGCCGACTCCCACATCCGATCCTCCGGCTCTTCGTCCAGGTCCAACAATGACAGAGCGGTATCGCCATCCGCCTCCAGTTCGTCTGGGTAGTCCTCCTCGGCATCGCGGTCCGAGAAGAGGTCATCTTCCAGATCTTGCGCCCACGGCATAAACCGTGCCTCCTTGTTGTGGAAGAGAAAGGCCCGGCGTCCCACGTGTGTCCCGACAAGTCGGGATGACATGGGAACGCCGGGCCGGTTCGACTAGAAGAGCTCGAGGTCCCAGCGCTGCTTCTCGGCGCGGAACTTGCCCGGGATCACCCGGACGCGCATCCCCACGGTGTTGCCGTGGAGGAAGGCCAGGGCCGCGTTGCGCGAGCCCATGCCGCGGACCGTGTCCACGTGCACCAAGCCGACGTCGCGGCCGCTCTGCACGAAGATCCCGTAGTCCGCGTGGCGGACCACGGTCCCCTCGACCGTCTTGGCCAGGCGCTCCGCGCGCTGGCCGACGGCCGCCACGAGGTTCCGTCCGAAGTTCCGGCTGCAGTCCTCCACCCGCCGCCGCCAGGCCCGCCTAGGCGCCCCGTTCTGGTGCCACTCCTGGGGCGCGACCATGAACTGGCCGTCCTTGAAGACCATCACCGCCCGCGGGTTGGCGTCCTCGTCGTCGGGGTAGTCGTCCCCGTCCTCGTCGTCGTCCTCGCGGTACTCGATGCCCGCCGCCGCGAGCTCCTGCCGGACGAACGCCCGGGCCGCCATCTCGCCGTCCTCGTCGGACTGCGGGAGGGACGCGGGGTCCGCGAACTCCTCGCCGAACGCCTCGAGGGCCTCCAGCGAGATCTCGCGGGGGCGGCGGGCATCGACCGCGAGGTCGCACTCCTCCGACCGCGCCTTGTCGGCGCCGCCATGCGCCTGCGCGGCCTCGTCCCCGTCCTCCTCGGAGTCCGAGGTCAGCTTGAATCCGGCCCAGCCTGGCCCGAGGGCGATGAACGCCCGCCGCCGCGCCTCGCGCGGCGAGAAGCCCATGTCGAACACCGGCCCCGTGGCCAACTTCCGATCCGTGGAACGCAGGGACGTACTCATGATTGCCCTCCAAGGCAATTGGGCCCGTGTTTATCACGGGCCACAGTTATGGGTAAAAAGACCATTTCACAAGGCAGGGACTTGCCCCCCACTTTGTGAAGAAAACAGTATACCACAACCAGACCTTTTTGTCAAGGCCTGCTTACAGATACTTGGCTAGTTTTAGCCAAGTATCTGCTATTTGCACTTAGTGTACTAGACGTTACAGAAGATAATTCAAAGGATTCACCGGAATACCGTTTAATCGTATTTCAAAATGCAGATGAGGGCCGGTGACGAAAGGTCCGGCGCCGGCAGTCCCCGGCGTGCCGCCCGAATAGCCAATGAGGTCTCCCCGCCCTATAAACTGATCCTCGTTTACGGAAACCTGTGACAAATGCCCGTACACCGTAGACAGTCCATCGCCGTGCACAATCACCACATAGCTGTAACACCAGGATTCACTGCATCGTTTGGCGCGCGCGACATATCCCGACGCCGCAGCGCGAATAGCGGTTCCTTGTCCGCTGCGAATATCAACGCCCGCATGTTCAAACACATGGCGGAACGGATACTCCGGATCGTGAAAATACGCGGTGATATGGTTACTGGGTGTTGGCCATGAAAACACCACATCGCCGCCCTGTTCAAATTTATCATTTCCCTCCAATTTACTCCGAATCTGACGTTCAATCGTCTGGATCTCATTTTCAACGGCCTGATACTGCTGCCGCAAATCAGCCAACACACCCTGGAACATTTCTTCATTTTGCTTGGTTTCGTCCAGCAGATTTTCTTTGTAATCTTTTTGGCCACGCAACTTTTGCTCCTTCTCTCCAAGCGATTCGCGCAATTCCTTGAGCGATGTCTCTTTCTCCAAAACATTTTTTTCTTGCTCTTCCAATTCAGTACGCGCGATGCGCAATTGCCGCGCCTGGGCGCCGATATCCCCATACACCTCTTCCAGATACCGCACCGCGCCAAAAAAATCTGAGAAATTATTGTTGGAAAGCAGGAGTTCCAGATAGTTGCGATCGCTCTCGCGCTGTATGGTACGAATGAGTTCGGAAAGTATTTCCTTATGCCGATCTATTTTCTTGGTGGCTTCATCAATTTCCAGTCGCAGTTGCTTTAATTCCAGTTCAACCGTTTCAATTTCCAGTTGCGTGCTTTGAATATCCAGCCGCACCGCCTCCAAACGTTCATCAATAATAGTAATTTGGTTCTTGAGCGACAGGCCTTCAACCCGTTTACGCTCAATACTCTTTTTCATGACGCCAATTTTTTCTTCAAGCGCCGCCGATTCATCTTTCTTTGCCTTGATTTCATCCTGCAACTTCTTCAAAATCTCTTCGCGCACACTGGAAGGCGCGTAGCTTTGCTCTTCTGCTTGAAGTGGCACGGTAAACGCAAAAAATACCCCTATGAAAACGAGGGCTACGGGTATCTGAACAAAACGGCGAAACGTACGAGCCATTACGAACTAGTATACCATGAATATTAAAGTTTGCGGAACGCCTCGTCCACGCGGGCAAGCGTTTTTTCCTTACCGAGCACCATAGCCGCCTCAAAAGGGCCGGGAGATTTCTCGCGGCCAGTCAGCGCGACACGGAGCGGCCACAGCGTTTGCGCGTTACCCAGATTGTTTTCCTTAATCCATTCCAGCACGGCACCGCCGAGTTTTTCATGATCGTTATAGACGCGCTCCGGTGTGTCGCCCAAAAACGCGCGCACTTTTTTCAGACGATCTTTTGCTTCTTCTTTTGAAGATTCTTTGGGGACCAACAGCGCGTTCAAGTAGGTGATATCGCCAAATGCAAAACTGGTTTCTTCACCCACCTGCGATAATTTCACGGCTCTCCCCTGTTCAACGCGCATTAAGCGTGCAAGCCACGCGTCATCCGGATACGGTAACCCTTTCGCTTCCACAAACGGCTTTACCGCTTTCGCGAGCTCTGCGGGATTCGCCTTTTTCATGTGCTCACCCGCAATCCAATCCAATTTTTCCATTGAAAATATCGCCCCGCCTTTGTTTACTTTGTTAATATCAAAAGACGCAATCAACTCACTAAGAGCATAAACCTCCTGATCGCCCCGCGGGTTCCACCCCAGAAGCGCCAAAAAATTGAGGAGCGCTTCTGGCAAATAACCTTCTTTCACATAATCCACGGCCGCCGCATGTCCCGAGCGTTTAGAAAGTTTTCCACCGCCCTCACTTAAAATAAGCGGCAAATGAGCAAGGGCAGGCACCTTCCAACCAAACGCTTCATACAACAAAACATGTTTTGGTGTTGATGAAAGCCATTCCTCACCGCGAATAACATGCGTAATCTTCATGAGATGATCATCAACGACGTTCGCGAGATGATACGTTGGGAACCCATCGGATTTCAAAAGCACCTGGTCATCAACATCCGCACTATGAAAAGAAACCTCGCCGCGGATGCTATCAACAAATGTAATGGTGCGTCCGATTGGAACTTTCAATCGCAGAACCGCGCCTTTCGCTGCGCCATTGAGCTCCCTGCAGTGTCCATCATACTTTGGCACAGCGCCGCGTTTTTTTTGTTCTTCGCGCATTTTTTCCAGCCGTTCTGCGGAACATCTGCACCAATATGCCGCGCCATTTTTTGCCAGCTCTTCTGCGTGTTTGCTATAGAGTTCAAACCGCTCGGATTGCACATACGGTCCATACTTACCGTCGACAGCCGGACCTTCATCGTACGTCAAACCAACCGCCTTCAAAATATTCAAAATTTCCTCCTGTGCGCCCGGAACAAGACGCGTCCGGTCCGTATCTTCAATACGAATAATAAATTTCCCCTTATGATGCCGCGCAAACAAAAAATTATAGAGCGCGGTACGCAACCCGCCGATGTGTAGGTGCCCAGTGGGACTGGGAGCAAACCGTGTTCTTACCTGCATAGGTATATGGTATACTATCAATATGAAACCTCTTCGTAAAGAGACGGGTGGAAAATCACACCATATCTCCACCATACACAACCCGCGAACTCATGGACAACGCATGGCGGATCGCCTTTCTAAAATTGCGGGCAGCTGGAATTTTATCGGCGGCATCGGCCTCTTCTTGTTCTGCTGGATAGTTATCAATATCGTTGCGTTTGAACTCCGGTGGGACCCCTATCCTTTTATTTTGCTCAATTTTATTTTGTCTACCATTGCTGCCATCCAAGGACCAATCATTTTGATGAGCCAAAACAGACAAAGCGAGATTGATCGTCTCCGTTCCGAATATGATTATACCGTCAACCGCAAAGCGGAACGCGAAATAGAAAAAGTGCGCGAAGAGCTTGCGGCGCTTCACAAAAAAATAGACGAGCACATCATTGTCAAGTAAAACTCAACCACGGAGCGCCTTCCACAAAAATACTACCGTAGCGCGCCATACTCGCCGCGCGCGCCATGGCTGACAGAAAAGACGCCAGAGCCACTCAAGTCCTACTTTTTGCATCCACCGTGGCGCGCGACGCACTCGGCCCGCAATAAAATCCAACGCGCCGCCCACACCCACAAAAATACGCACCTCGGGAAGCATTTTTTTATATTGCCAAATCCATTTTTCCTGTTTGCCATGTCCAAACGCCACAAACACCACCGCCGGATTGGTTTCGCGGATGCGCGCGAGCATCGCCTGATGCTCCGTTTCATCAGACGGAATAACACCGTATGGTTTTTCAGTTAAACGAATACCCGGATGGGTGCCTGCAATTTTGAGCCCGGGATAGCGTTTTTGCAAATTTTTTGCGGCCTGCATCAAAACGATGCTATCACCGGTACCCAAAAGAAAAACGCGCGCGTCTTCCTCTTTTGCCAAACCCGAAAGCCGGCCAACCAGGTCAACGCCGGTGAATCGGTCAATTTTAAAGCCGTGGAACCGCGCCACCAGTTGCACGCCCACCCCATCAATCACTTGCACATCCGCGCTGTGAAGGATCGTTTTATACAGCGTGTCACGCGTAGCATGTACTATCATTTCCGGATTGATAGTGACCACATGACTCCCCTGCCCCGTGCGCAACAAACCAGCCACAGTTGTCATGGTGAGCGTGCGCGACAGCGGACGAAGTTGTATACCAGCGATTTTCACAGGTAAACTTTAGCTTAAACTGCAACAAATTTCAAATGCACCTATTGTCTGATTTGACTTGACACCCTAGCACTCTCAGTGGTAGAGTGCTAATCTGATATACTGTCACCATGAACCCACAGCAGTTCACCACAAAATCCCAAGAGGCCATTCAGCGGGCGCATCTTTTGGCCCAGGAAAATGGCCAGCCGCACATTGAACCGCCCCATCTCTTTTTTGCCCTGCTTGAACAAGAAGAAGGCGTGGTGATAACCGTGCTCAAAAAATTGAACATCAATCCCCTGCACTTAAAAGCCGGAGTGCAGGCGTTGATTGACCTGCTTCCCAAAACCGTAGACCAACCGGGCGGCGGCATCGGACAAATTTTTATGGGCCATGACATGGCGCATATTTTGAACGCGGCGGGTCAAGAAATGCAACAGATGGGTGATCAGTATGTGAGCACCGAACATCTTTTGCTTGCCTATTTTAAAAGCGGGGGTCCACTTGAGCCGCTCTTCCAAAAACACGGTTTGAATTATGAACAAGTGCTCAAAGTGCTCGTAACCGTACGTGGCAGTGAAACGGTTGACTCGCCGGAGCCGGAAGGAAAATATAACGCGCTTGAAAAATACAGCAAAAATCTCACAGCCCTTGCCCGCGCCGGAAAATTGGATCCGGTGATTGGCCGTGGCGACGAAATTCGCCGCGTGATGCAAGTATTATCTCGCCGCACCAAAAACAATCCGGTGCTCATTGGCGAACCGGGTGTTGGAAAAACCGCCATTGTTGAAGGGCTTGCGCAGCGCATTGTGGATGGCGATGTTCCTGAATCATTACGTGATAAGGAAGCCGTCGCGTTAGATGTTGGCGCGCTCGTGGCGGGCACTAAATTTCGCGGTGAATTTGAAGAACGCTTAAAAGCGGTTTTGAAAGAAATCAATCAAGCCGCGGGCAAGATTGTACTCTTTATAGATGAACTGCACACTATTGTGGGCGCGGGAGCATCAGAAGGCGCGGTTGATGCCGCTCATATGCTAAAACCGGCGCTTGCTCGCGGAGAATTGCGCGCGATTGGCGCAACCACGTTGAAAGAATACCAAAAATACATTGAAAAAGACGCGGCGTTGGAGCGGCGTTTTCAACCGGTTTTTGTGTCTGAACCAACGGTGGATGATACCATCGCCATTCTCCGCGGCATCAAAGAAAAATACGAAGTGCATCACGGCGTGCGCATTACGGATGCCGCGATTATTGCCGCGGCAGAATTATCAAGTCGCTATATTAGTGATCGCTTTTTGCCGGATAAGGCCGTTGATTTGATTGATGAAGCAACCTCGGCGCTCCGTATGGAAATTGATTCCATGCCGGATGAACTGGACGCGCTCAAGCGCAAACAGATTAAGCTTGAAATTGAACGCCAGGCCTTGAAGAAAGAAACGGATGCGGAATCGCAAGAGCGCCTCCACGAATTAGAAAAGGAGCTTGCGGAAGTCACGGAACAAACAAAAGAACTGGAACTGCACTGGAAACACGAAAAAGAAATTATTGGCGCAATTCGTGAGTATCAAAAAACCATCGATCGCTTGAAACAAGAAGCGGACATTGCGGAACGCGGTAGCGAATTGCAAAAAGTTGCTGAAATTCGCTATGGAAAAATTCCTACCGTGGAACAGGCGTTGCGTGAAGAACAAAAAAAGTTAGCCGAGGTGCAAAAAGGACGAAAAATATTAAAAGAAGAAGTGACCGAAGAAGATATCGCCGCGGTGGTGTCGCGCTGGACGGGCATTCCGATGCTTCGCATGTTGGAAGATGAGGTTAAAAAACTGGCACGCATGGAGGAAGCGGTGCAAAAACGCGTGGTGGGGCAAGCTGAGGCCGTTCGAGCGGTGTCCAACGCCATCCGCCGTTCGCGCGCGGGTGTTGGCGAAGCGGGCCGCCCTATTGGATCGTTTATCTTCATGGGGCCAACCGGCGTAGGTAAAACAGAGCTCGCCAAAGCGCTTGCTGAATTTTTGTTTAACGACGAAGAGGCGCTCGTTCGCATTGACATGTCGGAATACATGGAAAAACACGCGGTGTCTAAAATGATTGGATCGCCACCGGGCTACATTGGCTACGAAGAAGGCGGACAATTAACGGAGATTATCCGCCGCCGTCCGTACGCCGTGGTGCTCTTTGATGAAATTGAGAAAGCGCATTCTGATGTGTTCAATATGTTGCTTCAAATTTTGGATGACGGACGCCTGACGGACGCAAAAGGCCGCGTGGTGAATTTCAAAAATACAGTTATCATCATGACCTCAAATATCGGAAGTGAAATTATTGCGCAAGCCGCGCAACATGGTGATCTTGGTTTTGAGCAGGATCATCGCGATGCCAAGAATCCCGAGATGCGCGCCAAAGATAAAATTCTTGAAGCGCTCCGCGATCATTTTAAGCCGGAATTTTTAAACCGTGTTGATGAGTTGATCGTTTTCCATTCACTAAAAGAAGCGCAAATTCGCGCCGTGGTTGATTTGCAATTGCAACGCGTGATTGAGCGTTTACTGGAAAAGAAAATTACGCTGGATATTACTGACGCGGCAAAAGCGTGGTTGGCGTATAAAGGATATGATGAAAAATACGGCGCCCGGCCACTCAAACGCGTCATCCAACAGGAATTGCTTGATCCTTTGGCGCTTCGTATTATTGAAGGAGCCGTGGAAGAAGGCGCGAGCGTGCGCGTTGACGTAGAAAAAGAAGCGCTTGCCGTGACAAGGCAGTAAAAAACGAAAAATGTTATACTACCCCCGTTATGAAAAAACTACTTGCCGTAGCATCTTTGGTGATACTGCTCCCCGCTCGGCTTGAAGCGGCTACCTTTAATCCCAACAACATCATTTCTAACCATGAACTCACGGACTATACCTCCATGGGCCGTGATGCCATCCAACAATTTTTGGAAGCCAAAAAAAGTTTTCTGGCAAAACTCACCACACCGGATTTAAATGAGGTGATGATGGATGCGGCACAAATTATTTTTAACGCCGCCACCACCGCGCGTATCAATCCAAAATATATCTTGGCGCTTCTTCAGAAGGAACAAAGTTTGATTGAGCACGGCCCCACCAATCCCTCACAATCTCGCCTGGATTGGGCAACCGGATACGCGATATGTGATGGATGCAGTACCGATGATCCGTTACCACAAAAATACAAAGGATTCGGCAAACAAGTGGATGGCGGAGCGGGCGCAAACCGTTTCTACTTTGATAATCCCGGAAAATTTAGCTTTCGTGTTGGTGTGACAAGCCAGGTGGATGACACATCGGTCACACCGGAAAATCAAGCGACGGCAAATCAATATATTTACACACCGCATATTCACGGCAATGAGAACCTGTGGACAATATGGAATCGGTGGTGGAATCGCAAATATCCAAACGGCGTGGTGCTCCAAGCCAAGAATGCACCGGAACTTTGGCTCATCCGCGACAGTAGACGCCATCGTTTTGCCAGCAAGAGCGTTTTTGCGAGCCGTTATAACCCGACAGAAGTGATTGTTGTTGAACCGGCAGAATTACAAAATTATGAAGAGGGCGCGACCATCAAATTTCCCAACTTTTCGCTCATCAAATCCGAACGCGGCATGACGTTTTTGTTGGTTGATGAAACCAAACGGCCATTTCTCTCCGACAAAATCTTCCGCCAGTTTGGCTATCACCCCGACGAGGTGTTGACGGCGACGGATGATGAGTTAAACGAATACAAAAATGGGCGGTTTATCAGCGAAGCGGACATATATCCATTGGGCGCGGTGGTAAAAAGTCCGGTAAGCGGTGAATTGTACTATGTGCACAATGGCGAAAAAGCACCCGTGGTAAGCGAGGCCATTGTCAAAAATAATTTTAGAAAACAAAAGGTGCTCACCATATCCGCCGACGAATTAAAATCTTTCAAATTGGTGAAGGCGCTAAAATTCCGCGACGGATCGCTTGTTAAAGCGCCAGAAGACCCAACGGTCTATGTCATTTCAGACGGTATGAAACGGACGATACCATCGGAAGCAACATTCCTTGGCATGGGCTGGAAATGGGAAAATGTGCAGACGGTTGATCGTCTCTCCATCATGATTCACCCAACCGGACCGAAGATTGAGTTGAACCACGTCAATTAATCCATCGGAACGATACCTATGATTGCAGAAGTAGTGCCGCTCCGCAGATTACCACGAAAACTCTCCACCCTGGACTATAAAATCCCGACGGGTCTTTCGGTGAAACCCGGCTCATTGGTGGCCATTCCTTTCCGGGGCAAAAAGGTTTTTGGAGTGGTCATTGGCACAAAAACAAAAATAACCGTGCCTAAAACAATGCTTCAAAACATTACTGAAGCGGTTTTTTTGGAGCCGCTGCTCGCGTCCCAACATCTCGCGCTCGCACGCTCTATTTCGGAACACTATCAAACGCCGCTTGGCACTGTTATGGCCGCGCAGTGTCCGCCGCTTCAACCGCGCAAACTACGCGATATAAAAATTTCGCCTTTTTCTGCGATTAAACGGAAGGTCGGCGAGGAGCGGTACTTGTGGTATCACCAACCCGAAGAAAAACAGCGCTGGGTTATCGCCAATCTTTCCGCAAGCACGCCTGGACAAACGCTCATTGTGGTGCCGGAAAAATGGCATATTCGCGAATGGCAGATCATACTCTCGTCATTTGTGGCGGCAGAACAGATTGCGGTTATCACCAGTGACGCGTCAGTTAAAGACGCTTTTACCTCGTACTTCACGGCGCGCAACGGTGAGGCGCGAGTTATTCTGGGAACTAAAACTGCGCTTTTTGCGCCTTTTCATAATCTCACGTCCGTCATTCTAGATTTTGAACACCATCCGTCGCATAAAAACTGGGATCAGGCGCCCCGATACCACGCAGGGGAGGTTGCAGGACAACTCGCGGCGCTTTCACATGCATCGCTTTTTGTCATGAGCCACACACCGTCCGTAACAAGCGCGGTACGGTTGCAAAATCATCCGGCAATGCGGAGCGGCGATACTCAAAATATCGTCGTTGCTGATTTAAAAGAAGAACGCCAGAAAAAAAATTATGGTGTCTGGAGTGATACCGCCGCGGGCGGTTTACAAAAAGCACTATTGGAACGCAAAGATATTGTTGTGTTTAATCATCGCCGCGGAGCGCACACGAGCGTCGTGTGTCAGGATTGTGGACGCGCGGCACGTTGTCCAAACTGTTCACTGCCGCTCATACACCACGAACACGCCAATATACTTGCCTGCCATCCATGTCATCTGACGCAACCCATGGTAGCGACCTGTGCCTTCTGTCACGGACCGTCAATGAAATTTTTAGGAGTGGGAACCGAGCAGGTTGCAAACGAACTCACAAAAATACTTCATGGACATCCGTACCACATGATAACTATTGAAGGTGAGACCATTCCGGCATCGCTGCCGGTAGATAAACCCGTGGCAATTATTGGCACCTCGCGCGCGTTCCCATTTATTCGCTTTGGACGCGTTGGAGCCGTGTGTATCATTGATGCGGACAACTATCTTTCTATTCCAGAATTTCATGCAAGCGAAGAATTTTTAGGATTCATCAGGGATATTCATTACGCCATGCCACGCGCGGCAACGCTCTATCTACAAACCCGAGAGCCGTATCGTCCTCTCATTACCGCGCTCAAAACGGGTGCGCTTGGCGGTTGGTATCGCGAAGAATTATCCCTGCGACGCGCGCTGCATTATCCGCCTTTTTGGTCTATACTCAAGTTAAGCTACCTTGCCCAAACACGCGAGGAAACGGAAAAAACTGCCACGCTTGTTTTTGCTAAACTGAAGATGTTGACGAAAGACAAGCGGAGCGTTATGCTGACTCCTCCGTACGGAATCCATCCGCCGCGCAAAATTAACCAACACGGAGTAGTGTTACTCGTGCGCATGCCGCCGGAGGAAGCAAAGATACATTTTCCAAATATGCTTGAAAAATTAAACCTAGCTGTCGGCTGGAAAATAGATGTTAACCCGTTGCAGTTATTAAGCTAATGAAACACCGCTTACCCATCGTCACCCACCCTGAAAACCACTCACTCCACGAGCGGTGTCGTGACGTCTCCCCGGAAGAATTACCGACGGCAAAAATGAAACAATTAATCCGCGACATGATTCACACCATGTATAAAGATGACGGCATCGGTATTGCGGCGCCGCAAGTTGGTCTCAATATGCGGTTTGCGATTATTGGCAAAGCGGCAGCCGGGACACGCAAAGATTTGGTGGTTTGCAATCCCACGTATGTGCCGTTAAATGCTGAAACGACAACCGAACAAGAGGGGTGTCTATCGGTGCCCGGCGTGTGGGGCGATACGCCGCGCCATACTAAAATACAGGTGCGTTACCTGGCGGAGGACGGCACGTCACATGAGGGGGTTGCCACTGATTTTTTCGCGCGCGTGCTCCAGCACGAAATTGATCATCTTGATGGCGTCTTATTTATTGACCGCGCCAAAAAAACCTGGAAAGCGGATCGAAAACCAACGTATCCAATGGTATGAAGATAGTATTTTTTGGCACCCATACGCTTGCAATCGCCATTCTTCAAACGTTGACACAAGCATCAACGTTTGAGATTTGCGCGGCGGTGACACAGCCGGATAAACCGGCGGGGCGCGGTTATAAATCCGAATCGCCACCCATCAAACGTTTTGCTGAAAACGCCGGGCTACCGGTTTTGCAATATAAAAAATTGAACGACGATGCCGTGGCCGCACTCCGCGCGTATAACGCTGATATTTTTATTGTCGCTGAATATGGCGTGCTCATACCCGAAGTCATACTTTCCATTCCGCGACATGGTACGCTGAATGTGCACCCATCGCTTTTGCCGAATTATCGTGGCGCCTCGCCCATTCAATCCGCTATTTTTGCCGGTGAGACAAAAACCGGTGTCTCAATTATCCTACTTGATAAAGAAATGGATCACGGGCCCATCCTCGCCCAAAAAGAATGCGCCATCGATGACCGGGATACGGCAGTGACGCTTGAGGCAACGCTCGGCCGATTGGGCGCGCGTCTTTTAATTGATATGTTGCCAAAATGGGTTACGGGCAACATACAACCCCGCGAACAAGATCACGCGCGCGCGACGTTCTGTAAAAAACTCACACGAGAATCCGGACGCATTGATTGGACGCAATCCGCAGAAAAAATACATCGTATGTGGCGGGCTTACCTTCCGTGGCCGGGAATTTTTACGATGTGGAATGGGAAACGGTTGAAGTTGACGTCTCTACTTTTGGAGATGCTGAAACGGGCCTGCCCCGGACCGCGATCCGGTGTTCAGCATGACAAAGAACCCGGCATCCCCTTTCTCACTCCCGATAAAAACCTCGCCATCGCCTGCGGCACCGACGCCATTATCGTGGAGCGCCTGCAGTTGGAAGGCAAAAAGGAACTTGACGCCGCCGCCTTTCTCCGCGGCTCTACAACATTTATTGGCGCAAAACTCGGTTGATTAGGCACACTATTCCCATGTCTCGTGTTACTAAGCACACCCTTCTCTTTACCACTGCCTTTCTTGCGTTGCACGAACTCTCACTCATTGCGTTTTTTGTTGAGCCGCTCCGGCCGGTGTTATTTTTGATCCTGCTCGGTGCAGTAGCAGTATTCGTATTTTGGAAACCACACTATGCGGCAATTCCCATTATTCTTGAACTCCTGCTTGATTCCAGCGGCCATTTGTTTGAGTGGCGTGGATTGTCGTTGCGACTTTTAACACTTGTGGTTGCGATAGTTGCGTGGTTATATCACGCAATCCGCGCGCGACAACTTGTTACTAAATTAAAAACACCGTTTACATTATTCTACCTGGCCATTCTCACGATTGTTGCGCTGGCGGCGTATAACGGTTATCACAGTGGGCATGCGGTACAATCAATCATTGCGGATGCGATACCATTTTTGTATTTGGCGCTGTGGTATCCATTTCGTGAATTATTCCCTGAACGGAGCGGAGCGGAGTCGAAGGGTAGCGCTTCAACAAGCTCAGCGCACAATTTATTGATGTCACTCATCCTCGGCTCCTTCCTCGGCGCCGCGATATTGTCGCTCATAACACTCTTTCTTTTTTCATCCGGCTTGCAGGAAATTCACGGGTCGTTCTACACCTGGTGGCGTGATTGGGTGGCTGGAAAAGCAACAAGCACCGGCTTTGGATTTTTTCGCATCGTAACACCGTTGCATTTGTTCTTGACCGCGTTGGTGCCATTCGTGGTGCACCAACTACGTCATCAGCGATATGGCGCATTGCTTATCGTGACAACCCTCCTTGTCCCCGTTCTCAACTTCTCCCGCATTTATTTTCTCGCCATCATTCCCTCGACACTCGTGATGGCGTGGAAATTACCGTGGAAAAAAGTGGCGCTCACGCTTATTTTAATCGGCACTATTTCACTTGCCGAATACACACTTATCAATCTCGCTGCATCGCGCGGTACATCGCTCGGATTTGAATTTATCACCAAACAATCGCGTGGAATTATCGACCCGGAATCAGAGGCATCCGCCTCCGCGCGCGCGGCCATACTCCCCCATTTGATTGAAAAAATAAAAAATCGCCCTGTGTTGGGCGAGGGACTCGGCACAACGGTCACCTATTACAATACATTTTTACAAAAAAAATTAGCCACCCCGCATCTTGACTGGGGGTACTTAGAGCTTGCGGTGGAATTTGGCATTATCGCCGCAATCTTCTTCCTCGCTGTGCTCATTTGGCTTCTGTGGTGGATCCGCGAGAGCACTCTCGGCGCCAGCGTCCTTGTGTTTCTTCTTGTAACAACACTCACCGCCCCCACACTTTTTCACGCCTACGGAATTTCGCTTATTTTAGCGATTTTTATGACAACTTTCCAACCAAAACTTGACAAGAATTCTCCGGCGTGATACTGTATTAAACATAAAAGTAAACCCCGTTGGCTCAAGGCGGCTGGCGGGTACCATCAACCGAAGAAAGGCGGGCGATAAAAAATGCGCGTTTCCACGTCCTGACAAGGCCGAGGACGCGTCATTGTGCTCCGCGGCCACGGAGCACCTCCCGTCTTGAAGGAAGATGGTCTTAAGCCGGAACACCCGCGGGGCTTGGAGGGCGCCCCCTCTGAGTCCCGCGGGTACACATTCAAATCCCGCGCCGTAAAGACGATGGGTCCCGACTTGTCGGGATGATACCGTCGGCACACGGCGCGAATGAACGGGGGCTCGTGACGGGAAACCGTGCGCGCTCCACAGTCCTGCCGCTAGGGGAAAGCACCGGAGACGTCCGGAACGCTACTAGCGGTATCTTCCCCTCGTGTGGTGCTGCAGCACCGTAGTCCGCCGTTGGACGACGGCGTGCCAATACTCCCCAGTTGGGGTGAGGTGGCGAGGTTAGTTTTCCTTCCCTTGTGTGACGGGTACAAACCGTTTCTGGGCTGCCTGTCAGTGGTCCAGACATCCTCTGGGTGCGCAGAGGACTTGCCCCTCGTGAGCGCTGATCGACGGATCAGTACTCGCGAGGGGTTTTTTATTTGACGCGAAGCGTCATTGAGATTCCTCGACTCCGTTCGCTTTCGACTCACTTCGCTCGGAATGACGAAAGGCCGTGTTTTTCCAAAATAACCCGCTCCGCTTCGCGATACCGCCGCACTTCGCGCGGTGTCCAGCCGAAGATGGGCCATGGAATTTTGTGAACAAATGATGGCAACCACACGCTCATGCCGCTTTTACGTGGCGTGATAGAAAACAACACCTCCGGCACCCACACGCCGGTTTTTTTTTGCGCAAGCATCATGAGCCACAAATCCCAGTCCTGAAATTTTTTTAATGATTCATCGAATCCTGAAAAATCTTTTGCGCGAATCAAACTCGTCGTCGTAATATACGGCATTTCCCGCAAGCGCTCTGCAGAAAACGATCCACACGTAAATGTTTTGAATCCAAATTTGAACGACGAATACGCGTACGACACCTCCGGATGTTCCGCAAGCGCGCGATGCATTTTTTCTAAATAGTCGGGATGCATGGTGACATCGGCGTCGCAGAAGATAATATGGTCATCCTGGAGCCCCGACTTGTCGGGGCGATAGGATCCCGACTGGATTCTATCGTCGCCCGCGGCAGGCTCCTCCAGAATGACAGAAAATCCTCTGTTTCTCGCCGCCGCCGCGCCGCGATTTTCTTGCCGAACAAACGTGATAGGCAATTTGTTCTCCCATGCACGGACAACCACTTCCGGATTATCCGTACTGCCGTCATCCACAATGACAATACGATCCGGCCGTAGCGTTTGCCCATTCAAAGAAGAAAGGCACTCCCCGAGTGCCTCCGCGTGATTGTAAACTGGAATAACGACGTAAAGCATATCCTATTTTTTCAATGCATCAAGCACTTTCTTTGCCTGCGCTTCCCACGTGAATTCCTTCAAAACGCGCTGCCTGGCGGCCTCCCCAAGCTGCTGCCGCAACGCCACGTCTTTCATGAGCTTTAACACAGCATCGCGCACCTCTTCGGGCTTCTCGCCATCAACGAGCACTCCTGTTTTACCATCAAGCACCGCCTCCGGACAACCGCCCGCTCTTCCGGAAATAACGGCCTTGCCAAACAACCCCGCTTCCAAATAGACAATCCCCCATCCCTCAACATCGGCGCCAATCTGGATTGATGGCATCACAAAAACATCGCAGAGGGTGTACCACGCGGCCAAATCCGTGTCATCAACGCGCCCAATGAACCGCGTGGCATGCTGCAAATCATATTTGTTAATAATCTTTCCGAGTTCATCCGCGTAATCGCCCAAGCCAATAATACACCATACGATACTCGGGTCAACCTTCAGAATGTCCGGCAACACTTCCGCCACGCTCTGAAGTCCCTTGCGTTTCACCAAACGCGCAACGCTCAATAACACTTTACGAGTGCCGAGCACATAGCGATTCCGTAAATTATTCAACGTGTCTTTACTCACCTGTACGCCAATAATATTGGTATTGGGACAGGGATACGCAACAACCGCGCGACGCACCGGAAATCCCTCTAATTGTTTCCGCGCGAAATTACTGTTTGCCACAATAAAATCCGCGCCCGCGAGCACGCGACGCAACCACCATCGCTTGATACGGCTCTTACGAGCAAGCGACACATCCAAACCATGAACGTGCACCGCATACTTTATCTTTTTTAATTTGCCAACGAGCCACGCCACTTGGCCAATGGGAAGCACGTGATGGACAAGAATATAATCATAGGAATCCGGCCGGAGATCGCGGTACAAATACCATGCCAAACGCAACCAGTGCGGAAAAATGAAACGAAAGAAAAATGGCAAGCGCCGCAATTGTTTGTCCGCAAGATTCTCGGCGGTCTCTTGATCATCCTCGCCAAGCGGTAACGCGGCCACCCACACCTCTTCTCCCGCCTTACGAAATTCTTTAATTTCGTTCTCAATATAGGTGGCGATGCCGCCGCGATCAGGTGGATATTCAACCGTCAAAAAAAGATGTCTCATAGTGTTATGCCTTCACCCGATTCAAAAAATAACGAATTTCCTCGGTCTTGACAAGGCCCGTCATAACCAATCCACCACAGTATAACACGCCGCCAATGACGAGGGTAAGATACCACGGAATAATACTTTTTCCGAACCACATGAGCGCGCCAATGACGGCAGCAAGCAGACCAGTGGCAAATATCCACGCAAGCAAACGACCTTGATGAATGCGGGCAATTTTTGGCACAAACACATAGCCCACAACAAAAAGTGTTATATTGCCACATAAAGCGGCAATGGCAGCGCCAATCACACCATAGGAGGGAATCAACATAATATTGGTAGCCACATTTACTGCCATCGCGATACCCATGGCGGTTGTTTGTGTGCCTTGCCGATTACACCCATTCAACAGTGATCCGACAGGGAAATCGATAAACGCAAAAAGAAGAGACGCGAGCAAAATTTGCATCGGCACAATGGCCGGCGCGTATTCCGCCGTATAAATGGTGAGAATAATTTCTTGCGAAAGAACGCCAAGAAATACGGCGATCGGCATCGCCACGATAATCAAATACTTCATCGCGCGTTCAAACAAATAGGTGAGATGCGCACGATCAGACACAAAGGCCTCGCTCATGCGTGGATAGAGAGCGGCGGACAAGGCAAGCGGAATAAATTGAAACGCAAACGTGATTTTATTGGGAATACTGTACCACCCGACCGCCGCGTTCCCCGCTAATTTAGAAAGAAACACGGTATCACTGTACGAATACACACGCGCAAAAATACCCGCGAGCGCAAACGGAAACGCCGCCATAAGCAACGACGCGATCAGCGGCCGATTCCAGCCAAGCGTAATCCGCACGTGCGCCTTGTAGCGTAACATATATGACGCGTAGAGCACGTTCAGAAAACTTGAAATAATAAACGCAATAATCAGCCACATCAGCGGCTGACCAAGGAGGAGCGCAACCGTGCCGATACAGAGCGTGGTGAATTGGCTCATCACAATAGCAAGCGCTTCGTATTTCAATTTATGCAAACCGCGTAATACCGCATAGAATGAGAGATGCAAGGAATCAAAAATCATGGTAATGCCGGATAACGCGATCAGGAGTTGCATTTCGGCAGAATACTCCAAAAGAGACGCCACCAGCATCATCACCACATAGGTACCGGCTATCAGCAGTGTTTTCACCGCGAGCACTGAACCGAGATGTTTTGACGCCTCCTCCGGTTTACGCGCCACTTCCCTATTCAAACTTGGCGAGAGGCCAAAATCCGTTATCACCGCAAAAATGGTGGTAAACGAAAGCGCAAGAAAGTATTTACCGGTATCCTCGGCGCCCACCATGCGCGCGATAAACGTAAAATACAAAAAGGACAGAATTTTCTGCCCGACAGACGCGAGCGTCATGTATGCTGTATTCCGTGCGACTGAAGCCATAACTTCACCTAGTGTAGCAAAATAAAGGCAAAAAAAGAAGGCCGCTGATAGAGCGGCCTTCTTGTGCACCCAATTACCGCTTGCTCCACTGTGGAGCGCGGCGGGCGCGTTTGAGACCCGGTTTCTTCCGTTCCTTGGCGCGTGGATCGCGACGCAAGAATCCTTCAGCTTTGAGTGATTTGCGCAAATCAGCGTTCCATTTGATGAGCGCGCGCGCAATGCCATGACGCGCCGCTTCCGCTTGACCGCGGATACCGCCGCCGGCAACGCATATGGAAATATCAAAAACATCTTCCTTGCCTACGGTGCGGAGTGGCGCGCGTACCGCGTCCTGCAATTCAAACAATGTGAAGTAGTTTTTGAGCGGTCGATCATTCACCGTAATGACGCCGGTGCCGCTCGGCATTAATCGAACACGCGCGGCTGCGGTTTTACGTCTGCCAAGCGCGCGAACGAATGAGTTTTCTGTACCAGTTTCTTTATCCATAGATTATTTTACAACTGTCAAATGTTTCATCCGGGGATCACGCAATTTATTTTTGGGCAACATCTTGCGCACCGTTTCATGCAAAAGCCGTGCGCTATCACGCGCAAATGCCTCTTTGAGCGGAATGCGCTTTAAACCACCGGGATATCCTGAATGAGTAATACGCTCATTTTTTTCTAACTTCTTACCGGTAAATTTCATCTGACCAACGTTGATGACGCGCACCTGATCGCCTGAAACAACGTTTGGCGCAAAATCCGGCTTATGTTTTCCACACAAAATACTCACCACGGCGGTGGCGATTCTTCCCGGCGTTTTACCGGCCGCGTCAATTTCAATAATCTGCGCGTTCATATTATACGAGTTCAATTTGTGCGACAGCGGCGCCATCACCCTTACGCTCACCCAGTTTCACGATGCGCGTATAACCGCCCGCGCGCTCTTTGTAGCGCGGTCCCAACACCTCCATGCACTTACGCACCGCATTATCCGTATAGAGCGTCTTTGAAATTTCCCGGCGCGCGTGCAACGTATTCTCCTTGCAACGAGAAATTATCTGTTCAACCAAGGGTCTAACCGCCTTGGCTTTTGCTTCCGTGGTTTTTACCTTTTCGTACAAAATAACATTTTCTAGAAGACCACGAAGAAGCGCCCGGCGTGGACCAGCCTTTCTATCAAGGGTGACGCTTTTATCGCGATGACGCATACGTAATTATTCTTCTTTTGATTCTTCTTCCGCCACTGCCTCATCCGCTTTAATTTCTTCCTCTTCTTCAACCTCGGGAGCAACATCCTTGGAAACCGCTTTCGTATCTGTTGCCTCTTCTGCGATTTCTTCCGCAGATGGCGCCTCTTCCTTTTCAAGCCCAACCGATTCCATACCACCCTGAATAATGCGCAGATGATCCATCAAAATTTCAACCGCCTGATTTAAGGCATCTTTTGGCAACATGGTGCCGTCCGTTTCAATATCAAGCGTCAGTTTCTCATAGTTTGTTACGTCACCAACGCGCGTAAAATCAACCGAGTAACCCACATCAACAATAGGGGTATACATGGCGTCAATGGCTATGGTGCCAATATCCATGGTTGCGCGTTTACGCTCTTCAACCGGCACATAGCCACGTCCCTGGCTTACGGTTAACTCCATGTCAAGTTCCGTCTTGGTATCAGTAATAGTGGCAATCACAAAATCTTTGTTGATAATTTCCACATCCGACGTTGTTTTAATGGCCTCAGCCGTTATTTCCCCCACGCCTTTCGCGCGCAAATTAATGGTAACCGGTTCAGCGGAAAAAACGCGCAAACGCAGTTTCTTAAGATTCAAAACAATGTCAACAATATCCTCTTTAACACCGGGAACTGTTGAAAATTCATGTTGCACACCCTTGATTTTGACCGCGGTCACCGCAGCACCTGGCAGGGACGACAAAAGTACGCGCCGGAGGGCGTTCCCCAGAGTGGTGCCATAGCCGTGGTAACACGGCGTAATAACCACACGCCCCCGGTGCGGTTGGTCACCATCCTGGATTTGGATCGTTGATGGAAGAAGAAGTTTTTCCATAAAAATTAACGTGAATAAAATTCAATAATAGGACGTGGGTCAAACAACATGCGCAATTCTTCCGTGTTTGGTTTCCCGAGCACCGTGCCGCTCCACGCTGCCGGATCAAAACGAAGCCAACTTGGCGTCTCGCGGGATGCTAAGGATTCGCGAACGGTATCAAACAATTTACTCTCGCGTTTTTCCATCCGCACGCTCACGACATCGTTGGGTCGCACCTGATACGAAGGAATGTCAATCCGCTTGCCGTTCACTTCAACATGACCGTGATTCACCAGTTGACGCGCGGCCGCACGAGTTTTTGTTAACCCCAAACGATACACCACATTATCCAAGCGCATCTCAAGCAATTCTTTGAGGAGCAGACCGGTGTCACCTTTGGTGGCGGTTGCGCGTTCAACATACGCGCGAAATTGACGTTCCAATAATCCGTATAAATGACGCGCCTTTTGTTTTTCTTGCAATTGAAACGCAAATCCCGCGCTCACACGACGCGCACTGGCGCCGTGCACGCCAGGAGGCGTGCCTCTCCGTTTGAGGGCACATCGCTCGCGTCCGCACACTGACATGCCGAGACGCCGGCACACCGTACATGTTCTTTTAGTGATACGTCCCATATTAGACCCTTCGTGGTTTAGGCGGCCGACAACCATTATGCGGAATCGGCGTCACATCCTTAATTGATTTCACAAAAAACCCATTGGCATTTAACGCGCGCATCGCGCCTTCGCGACCGCCGCCGATACCCTTGACTTGCACATGCAACTCTTTGACACCGCACGAGACAATCTTATCCGCAACATCCTTAACCACGAGTGACGCGGCATAGGGCGTTGCTTTCTTCGGACCCTTAAAACCCACTACACCCGCGCTTGACCATCCGAGCACATTGCCCTCTAAATCGGTAATCGTAACAATCGTGTTGTTGTAACTTGCCTGAATATAGGCATTGCCTTGCGCCACCTGACGCACGGTCTTTTTCTTTGCCCTCACTTTTTTCTCTTTTTTTTCTTGCACTGCTTCAGTCATACATTAGGTCTTTTGTGCCGACGGTTTACGTCCAGAACCCATGGTGTGACGCACATTCCCGCGCACGGTACGGGTATTCGTGCGTGTACGCTGGCCGCGCACCGGCAAGCGTCTCAAATGGCGAACACCGCGATACGATTTAATATCCGTTAAACGTTTAATATTGCTCCGCACTTCGCGACGTAAATCACCTTCCACCTTATAACTCTTTTCTACCAACTGACGAAGCGCGTTTTCTTCTTCGGGCGTTAAATTTTTAGTGCGCGTATCCGGATTAAGGTTCGCGGCAGTAACAATACGCGCAGCGGTGGTTGGACCGATACCATAAATATAGGTGAGCGCCACCACGATACGTTTATCTTGCGGGATTGTGACACCGGCAATACGAGCCATAGGATTACCCTTGTCGCTGTTTATGCTTTGGTTTTTTGCACATCACAATCACCCGCTGTTTGCGACGGGTAATTTTGCAATCCTTGCAAATTTTTTTTACGGATGCGCGAACTTTCATTGTCGTCAGACCTTTGTTAATGAAAACGAACAACCGATGTCGTGATATCAACGCTCAAGAGAGCTACACCACAACGGTTGTTCGTTTTCATGTTTAATTAAAAACGGTATGTAATTCTGCCTTTTGAAAGATCATAGGGTGTCAATTCCAACTTTACTTCATCGCCAACCAAAAGACGTATGCTATTCCGACGCATTTTTCCGGCAAGATAGGCAATAATTTTGTGCCCACCATCCAGCTCAACCGAGAATTTAGCGCCGGGTAGAAGTTCAAGAACCCTACCGCGCGCCTCTACCACGTCTTGTTTTGCCATGAGTACAGATTACTTACCGCCCCATGGCGGTCCCTATAGGATGGGTATATTCTACCAGGGTCTATTTTTGCTGTCAACCACGCCAATCGGATGGTGGGGATAAACGGCCAAAGACAGCCAAAAATCAGTCCTTATACACCCAGTAATTATACAACAAAAAGTTCCAGCTTACCGCAAGCGCTACGGTTGCCGCGCGAATCAAGAGATGATGAACGCCGAACACTTCATTTCCAACATACATGGCGGCTTCACCAAAAAGATAGTTAAAACCGAGTACTACACTATAGCGCACAAGTTGCCGGCCATGTGCTCCTCTACTTCCAAATGACCAATATTTATTCAGGAGATAATTATACGTGATAACCATAATTTGCGTTACCAAAAGCGCAACAAGCGGCCGAATGCGCAACACATCGCTTGCGATATACAGAAGTCCAAGATCCAAGATAAGGCCGCTGATGCCAACAAAAAAATACTTTACAAATTTCTTTTTGTGCGCCCGGCCCCATGCGATGGAACGAACAAGTGTTTGATGCATCTTATTTCTTTTCATCGGCCAGCACGGCGGCCTTAATGCGCCGCACGCCAGCAGAGACCGCCTCTTCTTTCTGTATGGTAAAACCACCCAGTTCTCCGGTATGGGTTACATGCGGACCGCCGCAGATTTCTTTTGAAAAAAATCCGCGCTTCTCGTCTCCGACAAAATACACTTTTAATTTGTTATCAAGCGTGGCGTATTTGTCGTCAAAATAACCAATGGCGCCGCGCTCTTTCGCTTCTTCCGGCGTGAGTTCTTCAAAGTGCACCGGGAGGTCTTTTTTTATTTGCTCATTCACCATATCTTCAATTTCTTTGAGTGTATCGGCTGGAATTTTTTCTCCGTAGTTGAAATCAAAACGAAGGCGTTCCGCCGTGATATTACTCCCCTTTTGTTCTATTTTCTCGCCTAATACATTTTTGAGCGCGCGATGAAGGAGGTGTGTTGCTGTGTGGAGTCGCACCACTTCCGCGCTGTGGTCCGCGAGTCCGCCCGCGAATTTCTGCTCGGCGCCTTTGCGAGAGAGTTCCTGGTGATTTTTGAA
>CAZWRL010000003.1:0-43451 GCA_964636345.1 uncultured Gammaproteobacteria bacterium
GCCCTTGACAGGTTTTTTTTGTTTATGTACTATGTGGTCAACGAAGTTAGCACTCGTTTTGGGTGAGTGCTAATCAGTTTCATTTTTAACTATATTATTCACGCTATGAAAATCCGACCACTCGGAAATAGGGCGCTTGTTCGGCCGCTGGAGGAGGAGAAGATGACCGCTTCCGGCATTGTATTGCCGGACACCGTTGACCGCGAGAAAAAGATTGAAGCAGAAATTATCGCACTTGGTGACGGTGAGAAATTAGGGAAGCTGAATTTGAAAATTGGTGACCGCGTCATTATTGAAAAATGGGGCGGTGAGGAAGTTGAGCTGGAAAAGGTTGAACATAAGATTGTTAGTTTTCTGAAGATTTTAGCGGTTATTGAGAAATAAAAAATATGGCAAAACAAATTACCTTTAGCGATGAAGCACGGGGGGCGCTTAAGCGCGGCGTTGACGCCCTTGCCAATGCCGTCAAAATAACACTCGGCCCGAAGGGGCGGAATGTTGTTTTGGATCGCGGTTATGGCGCGCCAACGGTGACGAAAGACGGCGTGACTGTGGCGAAAGAAATTGATTTGGAGGACAAAAATGAAAAGCTCGGCGCGGAATTGGTGAAAGAAGTTGCAACCAAAACGAATGACGATGTTGGTGATGGCACCACCACGGCAACACTGCTCGCGCAAGCAATGGTGACCGAAGGTTTGAAGAATGTCACCGCAGGAGCGAACCCCATTGCCATTAAGCGCGGCATTGATAAAGCAACCGAGGCGGTGGTGGCAGAGATCCGCACGAGGATTGCCAAGCCCGTGCAGAATGATGAAATCACACAGGTGGCGGCGATCTCCGCAAACGACAAAGAAATTGGCGAGAGCATCGCGCGCGCCATCGGTGAGGTGGGTAAGGACGGTGTGATTACGGTTGAGGAAGGACAAACATTTGGTATTGAAATTGAAACGGTGAAAGGCATGCGTTTTGACAAGGGCTATGTTTCTCCGTACATGATTACGAACCCGGAGCGCATGGAAGCTGAATATACTGATGTTGCGCTTTTGATTACCGACAAAAAGATCTCTTCGGTGCAGGACATCTTGCCGTTGCTTGAAAAGGTGGCGCAGAGCGGTCGCAAGGAAATAGTTGTGATTGCCGATGACGTTGACGGCGAGGCGCTTGCGACATTTATTGTGAATAAAATCCGCGGGACGTTCAGTGTGCTTGCCGTGAAGGCGCCTGGATTTGGCGATCGCCGCAAGGATATGTTGAAAGATATCGCGGTGCTCTCGGGCGGCAAAGTGATTTCTGAAGAAGTCGGTTTGAAATTGGAGAACGCGACACTTGATGATTTGGGCCGTGCGGATAAAGTGATTGCCACCAAAGAACACACCACGATTGTTGGCGGTCGCGGCGAGAAATCCGCCATTGACGCGCGCGTGCTGGAAATTCGCCGCATGATTGAACAATCGGACTCTGATTTTGATCGCGAGAAACTGCAAGAGCGTTTGGCGAAACTCGCGGGCGGTGTTGCGGTTATTAAGGTGGGCGCGGCAACGGAAACGGAAATGAAAGAAAAGAAACATCGTATTGAAGACGCGGTTGCCGCGACGAAAGCCGCTATTGAAGAAGGCATTGTGGCTGGCGGCGGCGTGGCGTTGCTTCGCGCGAGCGTCGTACTTGCTACGCTTCGCGTTGACGATGAGGAGTTGGTTGGCGTGAAGATTTTACGCCGCGCGCTTGAAGAGCCGGTTCGTCAGATTGCGGAAAATGCCGGTAAAGACGGCGCCGTGGTTGCCGAAGAAGTGAAAAAGGGTTCGGGCAACTTTGGCTACAACGCCGCGACGGATACCTATGAGGATCTGGTGGTGAGCGGCATTATTGACCCTGCAAAAGTGACGCGCTCCGCGTTGCAAAACGCGGCTTCCATTGCCGGTTTGATTTTGACGACCGAAGCGGTGGTTGCCGACATTCCAAAGAAAGAGTCACATGCTTCCATGCCGGACATGGGTGGGATGATGTGAGATTGTACGTAATGTGCAACAGGCCCCGTACGGGGCCTGTTGTGGTATAGTAGTGTTACTCCTATGACACCAAAAGAACTGACAACTGAACTCGAAGCATTGCAAAACGAGGTTCGCGAGAACCGTGTTTTGGTGCACCCGGATGAAAAAGAGCGCGAGATTGCGGAATTGGAACAACACATGCAGAAACCGGATTTTTGGAAAAATAACGAGCACGCGCAAAGCGTATCACAGCGCCACGCGCATCTGCGGGCGGAGCTTTCGCTGTGGGAAAAATTGGAACAAGAGGTGGGCGACCTTTTGGCGTTGGCGCATGAAGCAGGGGATGACGCCGCGTTTGCTTTGGATATTGAAAAAAAAACCGCAGAGCTCCGCGCGCGGTTTGCGCGCATGTCGGTTACACTGCTTTTGAACGGTCCGCATGATGAGCGAAATGCCATTATCGCCATTCACGCCGGCGCCGGCGGCACGGAAGCGCAAGATTGGGTGGGGATGCTGTATCGCATGCTTATGCGATATTGCGAGCGTCGCGGATGGAAAACCACGGTGGTTGATGAACACGAGGGCGCGGAGGCCGGGTACAAATCCGTGATGTTTGAAGTGCAAGGCGCGTCCGCGTACGGGTATGTGAAATCCGAGAACGGCGTGCATCGGCTGGTGCGCATCTCGCCGTTTGACGCGGAAAAAATGCGCCACACCTCGTTTGCCATGGTGGAAGTACTGCCTGAATTAGATGACGCGACGGATATAAAAATTGATGAAAAGGATTTGCAGATTGATACGTTTCGTTCCGGCGGCAAGGGCGGACAGAACGTGAACAAAGTGGAAACCGCGGTGCGTATTACACATAGGCCATCCGGTATTGTGGTATCGTGCCAGACCCAGCGGTCGCAATTACAGAATCGCGAGAGCGCCATGAAAATTTTGCGCGCGAAATTGTACGCGGCGGAGCAGGAGAAAAAGGCAAAAGAAAAAGCCGAGGTGCGTGGCGAGTTTCAGAGCGCGGAATGGGGGAGCCAGATTCGTTCATACGTGCTCCATCCGTACCAGATGGTGAAGGATCATCGCACTGATTATGAAACGCAGGACACCGCGGGCGTGCTGGACGGCGATTTGGACGCTTTTACGGAGGCGTATTTGCGGTGGAAGAAAGAGTAGGTGTTATGATTATTATTTTCCCCGGCGCGTTATCTCGTGCGATTGACCACATAAAAGCAGGCGGTGTAGTGGTGTATCCCACTGAAAGTTCTTATGGCATTGGATGTATGGCGAGTAATGCGGCGGCGGTGGCACGAGTGTTTGAGTTAAAACAACGGCCGATTGAGAAAACATTGCCGCTCATTGTTGGTTCTGTTGATGAAGCAAAGCGATTGATGATGTGGTCGCCAACAGCAGAGAAACTTGCACAGGAGCACTGGCCCGGGCCGCTTACGATGGTGGCGTCGGCGACAGCAGAAGGAAAAAAACTGGCGCCTGGAATCCTCGCGGCGGACGGCACGATCGCGCTTCGCGTATCCTCACATCCGGTTGCGCAGACACTTGCAGAAGCCGTGGGACCGATTGTTTCAACGAGCGCCAACAGCGGTGGCGCTCCAGCATGTTTTGATAGGGGGTGTGTGCAGTCGTGGCTCGGCACAACAGAAGATGTCATGGTGATTGACGCAGGCGCCCTGCCGCGTGATTTGCCATCAACGCTTGTGCGTATTACCAACAGTGGATATGAAATACTCCGAAAAGGTCAAGCAGTTGTGTAAAGAATATCGCGTGTATCCGGAAAAAACTAGTGGCCAGCATTTTTTGATTGACGATCAATATATAAAATGGATGGTAGACGCGGCGGGCATTACTAATGATGATATTGTGGTTGAGGTAGGGCCCGGATGGGGGATTTTGACGGAGGAGTTAGTGAGGCGCGCGCGAAAGGTGATTGCGATTGAGATTGAGGAGAAGATGGTGGGGCATCTTTCCGGCTTGTGTCATGAAACACTGGAACTCCTGCATGGAGATGTGCGGCGGTTCTGGGGCAAGATGCCGAACGAGCCGTATCATGTCATTGCGAATATTCCGTATCATATTACCTCGCAGATCATTCGCGGGTTTTTAGAAAAAACACCGCGCGCGCCGGAGCAGATGGTGCTCATGATTCAAAACGAAGTGGCGGATAGAATTATCGCGCAACCGGGTGACATGACCATGCTTGCGCTTTCCGTCCAGTGGTACGGCGAACCAAAAAAAATATTCCGCGTGCCGCGTGGAGCATTTTGGCCGCCGCCGGAAGTGGATTCCGCCGTTATACAGATTACGGATATCAAACGTCCGCCGCCGGAAGAAACAAAAGCGGCATTGACGCTTGCCAAGCGCGCTTTTATGAACAAGCGTAAACAATTATCATCATCGCTCGGTATTGCATCAACGGCGCGACCACAAGAATTGAGCATTGCCGAGTGGCGTTCGCTTGCCTCATAAACACAAACCCCGCATGCGCGGGGCTGTGCAAAACCGAAAAATTTTTCGTTTTTTTACTTTCGTTTCGTTAAATCGTGCTTGAGCGATGCCAACACATTTTCCGCGTGTTCGCGTCCGCCCAAACCAAATGCCAGGCCGCCCGCGAGCGCCAGCATGCCCACAAAACCCGTAAACAGGGTCCTGATCATGTCCGCGGCGATGCCGAGCTGTACGAGGGCCGCCATAAAGGCGAATACTACAATGGCCCATTTTGCAACACTGCCCACTAACTCTCCGGAATGCATCCCGCTTGCTTTGACGGCTTTTTCTACCACTTCACCGGCAAACGCGCCAATGATCACACCAAGCAAGAGTACTACCACGGCGATGACGACGTTCGGAATGTAGACCACTACCTGATTCAAGAATGAGGTAATTTGGGTCAATCCGAGAATGTCGCTTGCGGCAATGAAGAAGACGACGATGAGGAACCACTTTACGAGCCAGCCGATGAGTCCGGCGAAATTCAATTTCAGTCCCATGTGGCTAAACGCGTCTTTGATGCGGAGCCGTTCAACCAACTTTTCAATCCACAGGAGATTGACGAGACGTGCCACTACGCCACCGACGAGCGCTGCAATTGCCCACCCAATCACGAGAACTAAAAATGCCGCCAACAGCGCTGGAAAGACGGCGATGAATCCTGCGAGCAGCGTCTCAAAAGAACCAACGACAGTTTCTATAATACTTTGCATTTTTTCCACCCCCTTTCTTTTCTAAGATACGATTTTGTTTGTCGCTATCAGTATAGCAGAGATGCAAGCGAGTTGTACACACCCTCGCCGCGTGCTCACGATGGATATTCCACATCCATGATAACGCGATCCGTGCCCGCGGTTTGCGGCACATCGTCAATAAAGATGGTGCCGGTTGTTGTCGCGTTCATAAAACGCATCGCGCGCGCGGTTGATGACGTAAATGACCGTTCAATTTGGTAGTGTTGTTTTTTGAATTCGTTTTGGTACCACTCGTCAATAAAGTTTGGTTCAGCGCCAAGCGCGTCCCAGGTGATGACCGTGGTATGACGATAGGTGGTGAGCGGTGTTTTTAAGGCGTCCCGGGTGGCATTCCAAAGTGACGCGGGGGTCAGGCGTGGCGTGGTGCTGGCCGATCCTTCCTTCAAGCGATTCAGTCCCAGGATGAGCGGTGTGATAATAATTTTAGGAAGCATGGCGACGGTTTCAGGCGCCCGTTTTTTGCGTTCCGCGGAAAGATAGGTGACGTGCGTCACGGCATCGCGTTTATAGATTGGCAGATTTTCCGACAACGTATCTGGGAGTGTGGTGAGTTTTTTTGGTTCTGGCGGCACAAAGAGCCACGCACCGGCAGCGGCGGCAATCAAAAGGATCATGAGACAGCCACAGCCGGAACCGCAGGTTCGTCTAAAGCAGGATCGCGGTTTTTTAATTTCATTGATTGCCGGTTCTTGAATGGTTACTCGTTCGTCATCGTAGCCAGGGAGATACATAGGTGATGTCTATCATACCATACCGTGAGCTCTTGGTGAATGGTGTGGTATACTATAATGTATGAAGTTGACATTTTTAGGCGCGGCGCGCGGGGTTACCGGTTCCTGTTTTTTGATTGAAACCAAAAAAACGCGCGCGCTGGTGGATTGCGGCATGTTTCAAGGTTCGGATTTCAATGAGAAGCGCAATCGCGCTCCCTTTCCGTTTGACCCAAAAAGCATTGATGTCATTTTTGTCACGCACGCGCACATTGATCACAATGGCCGCATCCCCAAATTGATTCACGACGGCTTTGCCGGCAAAGTGTATGCCACCAAAGGAACCACGGAATTGATGCAGGTGGTATGGGCCGATGCGCTCAAGGTGATGCAGTATGAGTACAAAAAGTTTGGCGCGCCATTGCTTTTTCACGAAGAGGATTTGATGATTGCTTCCACGCGATGTCGCGGTGTGGACTATGAAGAGGTGATTGATTTAAGCCAGGGCCGTGCGGGCAAATCGCTTGATATCACGGTGACCTTTCATGACGCGGGGCATATTTTGGGCTCCAGTTTTATTGAATTGGAAGCGGAAAATAAACGAATTATTTTTTCCGGCGATTTGGGTAATACCGATGTGCCGATTTTGCGTGACACCTCCGGCATCAAAAAACCGGTTGACGTGCTGTTGGTGGAATCAACGTATGGCGATCGGAAACATGAGTCGCGCGGCGAGCGGCAAAAAATTATTCTCGACGCCATCACCAAAGGATTGTTGCGCGGCGGCACGCTCCTCATTCCCGCGTTTTCCATTGAACGCACGCAGGAATTACTCTATGAGTTGAATGAATTGATTGAGCGCAAACACACCCTGCCGCGCGTGCCTATTTTTTTGGATAGTCCGCTTGCCATCAGCGCCATGCAGGTGTATCACCGGCATCCGGAATATTACGATACGGACGCAAAACATTTGCGCGACGCGGGCGATGATTTTTTTCAGTTTCCCGGGTTAACGCTCACGCGCTCGCGCGATGAATCAAAAGAAATCAATGCGGTGCGCGGTTCCAAGGTTATTATTGCGGGAAGCGGCATGATGAACGGCGGACGCATTGTGCATCACGCGCTGCGTTATCTTTCTGATCCCAAGAGTACGGTGTTGATTATTGGCTACTGCGCTGAAGGGACATTGGGGCGGCGATTGTATGAGGGCGCGGAGCAGGTGACCATTATGGGACAGCGCGTTCGCGTACGGGCGACGATTAAATCCATTGGCGCGCTTTCCGCGCACGCGGATCAGGATACGATTATCGCGTGGGTGGGAACGGCTAAGGGTGCGCCGAAAAGGATATACACCGTTCATGGCGAACCGCATGCCGCTACAGAGCTTGCGCATCGGTTGCAAAAAAAATTTAGCGATAAGACGCAGGTATCCGTGCCGGAAGAGGGACAAGTTGTTGAAATATGAAAAAAAGAATAGTTCTACTGGGGGCTGCTTGTCTCGTTGTTTTTGCCTTTGCGGCGGTGATTTTTTCGGTTCGGTATTCATATCGCGATCGTATGTTTACGGATCATCCGGATTTGAAGGCTCCGATTATTATTTTGGGGACGAGGGTGGAGGATGATGGCGCGCCATCGGATTGGTTGTGGAAACGCGTGGAGGCGGGTGTTGTGATCTGGGAAAAACGCGCAAACAAGATTATTACTACGTGCGGCATGCAGGAGGGGCGACCCATAGGTGACCGTTGTGATCTGCCGAAATTAATTTTGAGCGGTGATAATGGCTGGAAACGAATGGATGAAATTATGGCGATGAAAAGTGTGCCGAGTGTTACGCAGGTTGCCGGAAGTTCTTTGCAAGAAGACGGCTGGAACGCGCGCACGATTGATTCTTGCTGGCGCGCGAAAAATGTTTTGCATATTGACCGCGCGGTTTTGGTAACACAGGCATTCCATATGCCCCGCGCATTGTATCTTTGCAACAAACTCGGCATTGATGCGTATGGCGTGATTGCGGATAACGGCAAAAAAAATATCCTTCGTTCTTATTTCCGCGACTGGTTTGCTTCGGTGAAGGCGTGGTGGGATGTTGAGACAGGATATATGCCGGAGCATGCATGAACTGTCATGCTGAATTTATTTCAGCATCTCCGAAATAAAAAAAAGACCGCTGTTCGTTAGTTGGCGAAGGCGGTCGTTTTCGCTTTCATGGATTATTACACGAAGGAGAGGAGTACAATCACTCCTGCAATCCCCGCGATCCACAACATAAGAACGAATAGGTAATGGCCAATGGCGCCTGTGACGTTCCAGTTGGGGAACGAGGCGCTCATTATCGCTTCCGGTTGCTTCGGGAGGAAAAAAAGAGAACGGTAACGAATAAGACCGTGAATCCTCCCGCGATATAAATCCATTGCGCGATATCTGACGGCAGGATGTCCATGATCCTTCCCTCCGTTTTTGTTTTGGTCTCACTTTAGATTAGCGCGATTGTTTAGTTTTGTCAATTTTTCTGGATCCCGGATATCCCGATAAATCGGGATTCCGGGATGACAGGACTGTGGATAACAGGGGTTGCAAGGTGTTTTGTGGTGGTATAAAATGGGTGTAAGTGGGAGAAAGTGGGGAAGACACCTGTCAACCCCTCATTTACTGTATGTGCCATTCTCCCGCTCATTACTATGTTTATTGGAGAATATTATCATACGGTAGATAACAAGGGTCGGCTGGCAGTGCCGGTCAAATTTCGGGGTGATTTGGCACAAGGCGCGGTAGTCACACGAGGTCTGGACAATTGTTTATTCCTTCTCACGCGCGCTGAATTGGACAAACTGGCGCAGGAATTGGCCGCCGGTCCGCTGAACAAAGCAAAAATGCGCGCGTACGCGCGGCACATGTTGGCTGGCGCGATGGAAGCAACGCCGGACCGACAGGGGCGCATCATGATTCCGGAGCATTTGCGGCGGTTTGGGGGCATCACCAAAGACGTGGTGGTTGCCGGGCTCTACAATCGCATTGAAATCTGGAACAAAACTGCTTGGGAAACGTATACCAAGCGCAACGAGGAGGAAATAAACGACATTGCCGAACAGTTGAACGAAGTTGGCATTCGGTGACAGCCCCATATGCGGCATACGCCAGTTCTTCTTCAAGAGGTGGTGGAGGGATTGAACCTTGCGCCTGGCAAGTATGTTGTTGATTGCACACTCGGCGACGCTGGGCACGCGGAAGCAATGCTTCGTGCCACAGCGCCGAACGGCATACTGCTTGGCATAGACGTTGATCCGGTAGCGCTCCAAAGAGCGCAAGAATTTCTTCACGAGTATCGTGATCGCGTGATCATGGTGCAACGTTCATTCAAATATCTTCAGGAAATTATTGCGGAGCAGGATGGCGCGCCGGTGCATGCCATGTTGTTTGATCTTGGCTGGTCAATGCAACAAGTGAAAGAGCGCGGCCGCGGATTTTCTTTCATGACCGATGAACCGCTTGACATGCGCTATGATCCCGCGTCCGGCATGACGGCGGCGGAACTTATTAACACCAGCACGCCCGATGAATTGACGCGTATTTTGCGGCTGTATGGCGAGGAACAGCAGGCGCGTGCTATTGCGCGTGGTTTGATTGCGGCGCGGCCGATTAAGAGCACGCAGGATGTGGTGCGCGCGGTTGAGGCGGTGTATCGCGGACGGCGTGGCAAAATTAATCCCGCAACAAAAACATTTCAGGCGCTCCGCATCGCAACGAATAATGAATTGGCGGTCTTGGAAGCGGCATTGCCACAAGCAGTGTCGGCGCTGGCGTCCGGCGGGAGAATAGCGGTGATTACCTTTCATTCGCTTGAAGATCGCATCGTTAAACAATTTTTTAAAAAAGAACCGGCGCTTCGGTTGGTGAATAAAAAACCACTACGCGCAACCGCGGAAGAACTGCGGCAGAATCCGGCGGCGCGCAGCGCAAAATTACGCATCGCGGAAAAAGTATGACCATGTATCATTTGAGGCAACATCAATCAGGGTATCATCGTGTCGCGTCTGCCGCCGGGCGCCTGTCACGCAGTTTCTTTTTGAAGGCGCTGATGGTTGTGGCGATCGTCATTTTTTCCGGTTCGTATTTATACAAGATTAATAATACGTCAACGACGGGTTACGTGATACAGGACTTGGATTTGAAGGTGCGCGACCTGGAGCGAGAAAATCAGCGTTTGTCGCTTGAGGTGGCAAGATATTCATCCATGAATACTATAAAAAAGCGTATCGGCGAGTTAGGCCTCACCGAAGCAAAGGATGTTGAGTATTTGACGGCGGGCGGATCAGTAGTTGCGAAGCGTTAAATTTTATTTGGTGAGGGAGGGCAGGCCATTGACGGCCTGTTTTGTTTGTGGTAGCGTGTGGTTGTGTTTACAAAAGGAGGTGATGATGAGGGAAGCATACGGAGTGCCGGTGGTGGAGAGTGCGGAGGAGCTGCCGCGCGTGGTTGCGGAGCTTGGGGTCGTGCCGTGGAGGCATGTGCTTGAACCTGTAGATTTGGCCATGTATCGTCAGCAAATTGAGGATCGGCCAATCATGCGGGTGCGCACCGCTAGTAAAGAAGAATTTGATCGTCATGAAGTTGAAGCAAAGCGATTGGCGGCACGCCGTAGGAAATTGGAGCGGTTTGCTCCCAGAGCCGAGGTGTTGTATCTCATGCCGCCCGGTGGCACGGAGACGGATACGTACTGCCGATCCGTGGGTCGGAATGGGGTGACCGTGTTTACGACGGTTCCTGATCGGGATCTCGGAGTAGAAGCCAGTAGGTATGCGAGGAATCTCCTAGTTCCCGTTGTCGCGGAATGGAAGCATGGCGCCGAAGTGACCGTGATTGGACCGCCATGTGGTATGCTAGAGAAGGATGAGTCGCCACGCGATTGCGCACTGCGCGAGTTCCGGGAAGAGACGGGGTTCGAGCTTGCGGATGCGGTACCGCTTACGGCTGAAGGTCTCGCAGTTTCAGCCCGGCAGAGCACCCAGCAGTACTTCCCGTTTCTCGGAAGGGTGAAGGTACCGATTGCGCGCGGTGAGACGCATCTGGACAGCACCGAACACCTGAAGTTGGTACTGGTGCGTCTGCCTGCGTGGGTAGATTTCATCTTGAGCGGCGTTGCGCGTGATGATAACGCGTACGCCGTCACGTTTCTGGCGCTCCACAAGATGGGGTTGCTGCAGGTTGGTTATCCACGGGGCCGTGGACTCATCGGGACGGTGTAACGGCCCGTCTCTCATCATCGCGTCGCACATTCGTGCGGCGCGTTTTTATGTATGCTATACTTGACCATAGTTCTATGGGATTTTTTGTGATTAGGAAACTCGCGGGCGAGGCCATGATTGATCTGGTACGCACGCCGCTCTGGTGGTACAGCGGCGGGCTCGCCATGGTGGCGCATTGGTGGGTGTATATGTTACGGAGGGGAAACGCCGCTTTGGGCGTTTTATTGTGGTTGAAAAATTTGTTTGTGCCGATGTTCGGCCAGCATGATTGGCAGGGGCGGCTGGTGAGTTTTTTGATTCGTCTGGTGCAGGTGATCGCGCGCGGCATCGCGTTTATCGTACTGGTTGTTTTTTTGACCGCCGCGCTCGCGCTGTGGGCTACCGGTCCTCTTCTATTATTTTTAGGATTGGTGTTAAGTGTAGCTGGTTAAATGAGCAGTGAACAAAATCCACAATTGACGGTTGGTCTGTGCAGAACGTGTAACGGCGTTGGCGTTGATGTCAAACAAAAACGATGCGCGATGTGCAAAGGAGTTGCGGTTGGCCTCACCGATGACAAGGGTTCACTCGCGTGGACACGCGTATTGACACGGGAAGGTGTAGCGCTTCGGAGCGCCATGAGTTATTTCAAAGCCCTGCGTTTGGCCGCGGCTCTTATCGCATCCGCAGGATTTTTTGGGTGGTACGCGTGGCTTTTGTATACGGTTACGACCCAAGAGCAGCCCCTTTCAACGGTGAACGGTGTTTGGTTTTGGCTCGGCGCGCTTTTTCTTGCGTACGCCATTTCACTTGCGATGCGGCAGGGGCGGCTCGTGTATAAAGTCAGCGAGGTGCGCGCTCAAAAAATACCGGACATTTCACTTGCCATGGCCGATGAACTCCTTGGTGTGATTGATCGTGCGTATCGCATTGCCGCGGAGCGTAAAGACGCGGAAGTGCTCCCCGCGCATTTTTTGCTCGCGCTGGCAAAAATTTCTGCGGTTCAAAGTATGTTTGTGCGTCTGTCCGTTCATCCGGATGTTATGACAAAACTTGCGGAACAGCTGGTTGGGCAGGCGGCGGGTGTTGCGCGGCCGGTGGTGGGGCAGGACACCTTTGCGCTTCTTTTTCACGCATTTTGCGAAGCCGAGCAGGCACATCAATTGCAGGTGCGTTCAAGCGATTTGTTGCTGGTGACGGTTCGCGCGTTGCCGGCGCTTCAAGAGCAGTTGTATTCGCTCGGCGTGAGCATGGAAAAATTGAATAATGTGGTTGCGTGGGTGCGCAACCACGCGCAGTTGAAAGATCAATTGCATATTTTCCGTCAAATTGCGCGCACACGGCCCACCTCTGGTATTGATCGCGCCATGACCGCTATTGCGACGCCGCTGCTTAATCAATTTAGTGAAGACATCACGCTTTTGGCGCAGTTTGGGCATCTCGGCGCCATTGTGGGGCGCGACAGGGAAATTGGTCAGGTAGTGCAGTTGTTTGAAGGCGGCGCGCCGGGAGCGCTTCTCGTGGGTGAAGCGGGCGTTGGCAAGATGGCAATTGTTGAAGGTGTCGCGCAACGGATGGTTTTGGAAGAGGTGCCGGCGGTATTAAAGGATAAACGGCTCGTGTCGCTTTCTATCAGTTCGCTCTTGTCCGGTGTTTCGCCATCCGATGCCGCGGAACGATTGCTCGCCATGCTGTTGGAGGTTCAGCGTTCAGGCAACATCGTGCTTTCTGTTCCGGATATTCATACGTTGGTCGCGGCGCAAGAAGGCGGCGAAGGCGCTTTGAATGTCGCGGGCGTGTTGAAAGAAGTGATTGAGCGCGCGGGCATTCCGGTGATTGCCACCACCTCGCCGGAACATTTTCGTCGTCTTGTTCGCGGAAGCGTGCTTGAAGGAATGTTTTCTCCGGTGACCATCGCGCCCATGGAGGTGAGTCAAACGATCCATGTACTTGAAACCAAGGTTGGTATTGTGGAATATGAGCAGGGTGTGTTTTTTTCCTATGATGCTCTTGAGGCGGTGGCGGATTTTGCGCGTAAGCATTTGCAAGATAGCCCCATGCCGGAGAGCGCGATTTCGCTCATGAAGGAAGTGGCGGTTGCGGTGAAAAATAAAAAAGGTGCCAGCGCGCTCATAAGCGCGGAAGACGCGGCGGAGGTTGTCGCGAAAAAAACCAACATTCCCGTGACTGCCATCAAAGAGGAAGAGGGTGATAAATTGTTGCGGCTTGAGGAGATGATGCACAAGCGTTTGATTGGCCAAGATGAGGCGGTGACGGCGGTGGCAAACGCGCTCCGGCGCGCGCGCGCAAAATTGACCTCCGGCAAGCGGCCCATCGCGAACTTTCTGTTTGTTGGTCCTACGGGCGTTGGTAAGACCGAACTTGCCAAGACTATTGCCGCCGTGTATTTTGGCGGAGAGGATAAAATGGTGCGGTTTGATATGTCTGAATATCAGACGCCGGACAGTATCTATCGTTTGATTGGCCAGCCGGATACGCAGGGTTCCGGATTGCTCACGGAAGCGGTGCGTTCGCAGCCATTTTCGCTGTTATTGTTGGATGAATTGGAAAAAGCGGACACACAGGTGCTCAATTTGTTTTTGCAGGTGATGGATGACGGCCGTTTGACAGACAGTGTGGGGCGCGTGGTAGATTTTACGAACGTGATTCTGATTGCCACCTCCAACGCGGGGAGCCAGTATATTCAGGATCAGGTGCGCGCGGGAGCATCTTATGAGACGATGCAGGAGGGACTGTTGGCCACTGAACTCCGCAATTATTTCACGCCGGAGTTTATCAACCGTTTTGACGGGGTGATTGTATTCCATCCGATGACGGAGGAGACCATCCGCCATGTGGCACGTTTGATGATTGGAAGTTTGGCGAAAAAGATTGAAGCGCAGTACGGCGCGACGCTTACCGTGACGGGTGGGGCTTTGGAAGAGCTTGCGGTCGCGGGATTTGATCCGCAATTTGGCGCGCGTCCTATGCGCCGCGCCATTCAAGAACATGTGGAAAATGCGATCGCGAAGATTTTGCTGGAACAAAAAGTAGGGCGGGGGAGTACGATTACCTATGATGTGGGAGGGGTGGTGAAGGTTGAATAATGTACCGCTATGCCAGTTATCGTTGTCGGAGGAGTATTTTTACTGACGATTTTTTTAACGGTTGCCACGCGCGCTCTTGCGCGTCGTTTTAATATAGTGGATCAGCCGGTAGTTGGAGGAAGAAAAATTCACACAAAGCCGGTGCCGCTTTTGGGCGGCGTTGCGCTCTATGTTGCCATCGTGGGCGCGGTGGCCGCGATGTTGGTGTTCAAACCGGAACTATTCACTATCAACATGAGCGCGCGCCAGCTTCTCATGGTTGGCTTTGGTGGGTTCATTATTGTCATCGGTGGTGCCATTGATGATGTCTACAATTTAAAACCGCCTCAACAGATTATTTTTCCTGTTATCGGTATTATCGTGGCGTTGCTTGGCGGCGTGGAGCTTTCGCACATTACTAATCCTTTTGGCGGTGTTTTACAACTTGGTTTGTGGGGTACACCCCTCGCGTTTGCGTGGTTACTTGGCATGACCTATACCGTGAAATTGCTTGATGGGCTTGATGGATTGGCAACCGGCGTCGTGGGTATCGGCGCGCTCATGGTTTTTGCGCTTGCGCAGTTTACCAGATTTTATCAGCCGGATGTGGCGTTGCTCGCGCTTATTGTGGCGGCGGCGTGCGGCGCGTTTTTGCTTTTTAACTTTCATCCCGCGTCAATTTTTTTGGGCGAGAGCGGCAGTTTGTTTTTAGGGTATCTCTTGGGTGTGCTTGCGATTATCGCGGGCGGTAAAATTGCCACTACGCTTCTCGTAATGGGGCTCCCTATTTTGGATGTCGCGTGGGTGATTATTCGGCGTTTGTTTCAAGGAAAGTCCGTGATTGTTGGCGATGCGGGGCATCTGCACCATCGGCTCCTGCGCGGCGGATTTTCTCATCGCGGCGCCGTGATATTTATGTATGCGGTAAGCGTTACGTTTGGTATACTGACATTGGTGTTGCAAAGTAAACAAAAATTAATTGCGCTCGGGCTTCTGGTGGTATTTATGGTTTTGCTTGGATACTGGCTGGTGGCGCGAAGCCGCGCGCGCGTTTAACCTATGGATCAAGAGGTTATTGTAAGGCAGCCCCCAGTTTTTTCTCATAAGCGAGCGACCATCGGTGTGGCTATTCTTCTTTGTATCGCCGTCGTGGCCGGCATGTTGGGACTCTTGCAACAACGGACAGTCATTCGTCCGTTTGTGATCGCGGGCGATGCGGTTCGGCTTGAAATAACACAGACCGCCAAGCAGCGTGAACGTGGGCTTTCAGGGCGCGCGTCTATTGGCAAGGCCGACGGTCTTTTGTTTAAGTTTCCTGAAGCGGAGCGGCACGGCATTTGGATGAAAGAGATGAAGTTTGATATTGATATTATGTGGGTGTCTGAAGGGAAGATTGTGGATATCGCGCCGCAGGTGCCGTATGCGCAGACGACGCAGGAATTGCCGGTGTACTACCCGCGCGCGGCGGCAAATTTGGTGATTGAGTTTCCTGCCGGTACTGCCGAGCGGAAGGGGTGGAAAATTGGGGATACGGTGACGCCTCTTGACGAATGACGGGGCTTCCGGTACACTAGTTCCATATAAACTATGATCGCAGTTATTGAAACAGGCGGAAAGCAGTATCTGGTGCGCGAGGGCGCTGCTTTGACGATTGAAAAAATTGTCGGCGAGGCGGGTACAGAAGCAATTTTTGACAAGGTGCTTTTGCTCGCGAAAGAGGATGGCTCCGAGGTGCAGGTTGGCAAGCCGTATCTTGATGGTGTCACGATTGCCGCCGAGATTGTCGGCCAGGGCCGCGCCAAGAAAATCCGCGTGGTGAAATTCAAACGCAAGGTGCGCTATCACAAGGTGCACGGTCATCGTCAGCACGAAACGAAAGTCAAAATTAAAGCTTTGTAACGAAGGGTATTAACCCTTCGTTATCTGCGCTCGCTCGGAAGAGCAAATGATTTTGCTCTTCACTCACTCGCTTGATAATCAAAAATCCCCCGATGTCGGGGGATTTTTGAGCCGACAGCGATGTTCATAATCGTTGTCGCCCGCGGAGGGCATCGGTCAGGGTGATGTCATCCGCGTAATCCAAATCGCTCCCCAGTGGCAGACCGCGCGCGATGCGGGTGACGGATACGGGGAACTCTTTTAGTTTTTTCGCGAGGTACATGCTGGTTGTTTCGCCGGGCAAATCAGGATTTAAGGCAAGAATTACTTCGGTGATAGGTGGTTCCGCCTGCGCAATGCGGGCAAAGAGTTCTTTTATTTTTAACTGTTCAGGCGCGATATCCCGCGCCGGATCCAGCACGCCCCGGAGTACATGATAGTGCCCATGGAACGCGCCGCTTCGCTCAATGGCCTGCACATCTTGCGAGTCAGCCACCACGCATAAGATCCGTGGATCGCGCGCGGCGTTCGCGCAGATGGCGCATCGTTCCTGCTCGGAAAAATCATAACAGACGGCGCATGACTTTGCGCGCGCGAGCAGTGTTTCAAGCGCCTCGGTGAGCGCGTGCGCCTCACGGCGCCCGGCTTTGAGCAGGTAAAATACAAAACGTTCCGCCGTTTTGGGGCCCACACCCGGCAGTTTGGTGAACCGATCAATGAGATTTTGAATGGAGGAGGGGTACATTAACTCTTAAACATATCCAGCCCCCCTTGATCACGCAGTTTTGACGCCATGATTTTCTGCACTTTTTTCACGGCGTCGTTGAATGCCTCTTGCAAACCATCTTGCAGTTTTTTCTTTTGATCAGGCGCAAGGAGTGACGGGTCTATCTCAACGGATTCAACATTCAAATTGCCGCCCATGCGGATGTTAATGTTATTCCATGCCGCGGTTGCATCAACATGCTCTTCAGCAAGGGTATTTTGAAGCGTTTTTGCTTGGTCGCGCATCTGCTTGAATTGTTTGAGTTTGTTGAACATAGGTTTCATTAAAAGCGAGGTACGGCTATTGCTTGTGGCGGCGGCGGCAGGGGAGCGATGCCGGAAAATTGTTTATCCAGATTTTTGAAGCTCGCTTTTTCTTCGTCAAAAAATATTTTGACGAGTCCGGTGGGACCATTGCGATGTTTGGCCACATGAATTTCCGCGATTTTTCGTTCGTCCGGCGGTATATCATCAAGCCGATAGTTGCGGTCAGCGGCCTTGCGATAGATAAAGAGTACTACATCTGCATCCTGTTCAATACTGTTGTGGACAATAATATCGTTAGCAACAAAATTATGCGTGTCTTCTACGGTTGCATCATACACCTCTTCTTCGCCACAATCAGTGATGGATTCAATAGTATCCCAGAATACATCTGATACGGCAAGCTGTGCAAGTTCTTCACTCTTGCAGGCGGTAGCAAGCCGTCCCAGTCGTTCTCTGCTTACTCCCGATTTAAAAAGTGTTGAACCACAGTACGCGGTGGCGATTCCACGGCTCACTTCGCGCCAGCTCATGTAAGCGGCTTCTTTAGCGCGGGTGACCGTCGTGCTCCAAACCATAGCGGGAATGATGTCAGCGTGAGGATTCGGTACAATTTGTTTTAACGCGTAGGAAAGCTCAGGCATGAGTGTTCCGCGCGCGCCAACACAACCTATTTTTTCAAGGAACATTCGTTGTGAGTAAGATCCTGTTACATGCACCTGATACATAGTGCGGTATGATGCTTTTTGTGATTGGCAAACGGTACTTTGAATACCGAAACGCATCAAAAGATGTTGTACGTGTTGTGCGAAGAGCGCGTTTGATGTCGCATAATATATTGCGCCGGCGGGTTTTCTTCCCGGAATTTTTTTCCATGAAAGATTGCCATCAGTTGCCCAAAGATGGCGCAAGAAAAGAGCAACACTTTTTTCTGAACACTCAAAGACCGGCATCGGAATAGTTTTTTCGTATGAGTGTGCAAAACCGCTGCCGAGCGTCTGCAACCACGCTACGATTGGGTGGCGGCGGCCGCGTGCGAGGGGGTATGGAGATGGCAGGTAGAGGTGCCACCAATTTTCTTGTTTGATGAGTCGCGGTTGAATGTTAAAAAGACGTTTGGCGGTATCGGCAACCGTTCGGAGGTTTTCTTGGTCGGCGCTTGTATAATGAATTGGTTGGCGTGGCACCACACAGCCATCACCGAGAAGATGAGCGAGAAGTATTAATTCGTCTTCAGATAGTATATCCGGAGATTTTGTTGGCATGATTTGCCGTGGCAGAGCAAGCGTATCGCCGGTTTTTAGTTGATCAAGATGATACCAGGTATCAAGTTTGCGAAACGGGTGATTGGCTGACGCGCGAATAGTGCGGCCGCTTCTCATACGAAGTGCAAAAATCTTTTTTCTTCCGTTCGAGAAAACGCGAATCATGGGACGAACGACCAATTTCCAATTGGTGTCAAGCGAATAAACAGGAATAGGAGTTTGAATTTTTCGATGGGCCAGTGATTGCATGGTCTGTAGTTTACCCGTGTATGCATTCATGATGAGCGTATCACCGGTTAAGCATCCGGATTCACGAAGGTGTGACAGCTTCGGAATGGCGGGCTTGCTCATTTCAACCGCGCGCGAGAGCTGTGAGAGCGCCAGCACGGGCACCTGGAGTTCACGCGCGATACCCTTGAGTCCGCGGGTGATTTCCGCAACCTCCTGCACGCGATTTTCTTCTCTGCTTGCGTTGCGTGATTCCATCAGTTGTAAGTAGTCAATAACAATCAATCCAAGCCCATTTTCCATTTGCAAGCGGCGCGCTTTGGCGCGAATTTGCATAATGTTGACGTTGGGTGAATCGTCAATGAATATCGGCGCTTCAGATAAGACGCCCATGGCATAACCAATGCGCGGGAAATCATCGTCTTCGGGGCGTTCAGAGAGCCGGCCAGTCCGCATGCGCCAGAGATCAACGTTTGCCTCCGCGCAGAGCAGGCGGTCAACCAGTTGATCCTTGCTCATTTCTAAACTGAAGAAACCAATCGATACTTTCCCTTTTACGGCCACATGGCGTACTATGTCAAGGGCAAGCGATGTCTTGCCCACGCTGGGGCGCGCGGCCAGCACCACGAGGTCGGATTTTTGCAGTCCCGCGAGGATGTTATCAAGTCCCGCAAAACCCGTTGGCACGCCGCGCAATTTGCCGCGTTCTCGATGCAACTCGTCAATGCGCTCAAATGCTTCGGTCAAGATACTTTTGATGGGAACGAACGATTGTCGGAGATAATTTTGCGAGACGCCAAATAATTGTTGCTGTGCCTGGTCCAAAATCATTTCCAGATCCTCTTCTTCCTGGTAGCCAAGCTGCATGATTTCGTTTGCGGCATGCAGGAGGCGCCGAAGTGTTGCCTTACGGTGAATGATGCGCGCGTAATGAACGGCGTTTGCGGTTGAGGGAACGCTGGTGGTGAGTTCCGCCAAAAACACGCGGCCGCCAATTTGTTCCAACTGGTTTTTTTCCGAAAGACGCGCGCTGACGGTGAGGAGGTCTACGGCCTCATTTCTATTTGACAAATCAAGGATACTATCATAAATAAGGCGATAGGCGTCTTTGTAAAAATCCTCGGTTGTCAAGATGTCGGAAATTTTAAAGAGTACCTCCTTATCAAGGAGGATGGCGCCCAAAACAGATTGTTCCGCCTCTAAACTTTGTGGCGGTATTTTTTCCAAGAGTTCTCCCATGGGCACTATCCTACCGCACGAGGCCCTTTGAGCGCAATGCGCGTGGTGGGATGAACAGTGGAGAGAACGTGGATAGTATGCGTGCACTCCTCATAACCAATTTATATCCGCCACATGGACGCGGCGGCGCGGAGGTGGTGGTGGCGCAAGAAGCCCGAGAGCTTCGGGACGCAGGCCATCAGGTTTTTGTATTGACGACAAAACCGTTTGGCGGGTTTTCTTCGCTCATACCACGGGAAAGCATTGAGGATGGCATCCAGGTGTATCGGTTTTTTCCGTTGAACATCTTTTGGTACCGCCATGATTTTAAATATCCATGGCCGGTTCGTTTGGTGTGGCACCTTATTGACACCATAAATCTACACGCGTGGTTTATTGCTCGCCGACTGTTACGTCAACTCGGACCCGATGAAATAAGGACGCACAATCTTAAAGGTATCGGCATGACCGTGGCGTATGCGGTGCGTCGCGCGCTTCGGCGAGAGAGCGCTCGGCGGCGGCTTCATGCGCCACCGCGCTGGAGTCATTTTCTTCACGATGTTCAACTGGTAACACCGAGCGGTCTCCTTGGCTATCAGGATGAACACGCGTGGCAGCACCGGGGGTTGCCCGCTCGTTCGTACCGCGCGCTGTGCCGGTATCTTTTTGGTTCACCGCCCGTCGTGCGCGCGCCATCGCAATGGGTTTGGGATGTGCATCGTAAACACGGCTTTTTCCCGAATAGCGCTTTTGCGTTGACGAAGTGGTATACTCATGAACACATTTTATACTCATGGCAACCCAAGCGGCCGGTGCGGTTTTTATTTGTGGGTCAGCTGGCGCCTCATAAGGGCATTCTTTTTTTGTTGGATGTTCTTCGTGAGATTCCTGGCGGAACGTGTACGGTGCATATTGTTGGCGATGGACCACAGATGAAAGCAGCGCGCACTCTCGCGCGCGAAATGCCATGGATTCATGTGCATGGCCATCTGACACTCGCGGGCGTCAAAGAATTATTTCGTGACACTGATGTTTTGTTTTTTCCTTCGCTTGCGCATGAAAATTGTCCCACGATTATTGCCGAAGCGCTACGGCATAAAATTCCGGTGCTCGCTTCTTCCGTCGGCGGTGTTCCAGAGATGATCCAGGATGGTATGAACGGCTGGTTAGTGGAAGCCGGGAACCGGCGGGCGTGGAAAGAGGCGATACAGCGTATTGTTGGATAAAAAAAGCGCAACGTTTTATACGTTGCGCTGGGGCATCGTCCCGACATGTCGGGATCGGAGCTACATGACGATGTTATTCCTTTTCTTTTTCCTCATCGGGCTGGGAGGGCGTCTCCGACATCTGCCGGCGCTTCAGCTCCGGGATGGGCCCGCGCCGCTTCCGCTCCGCGAGCCGCCGGCCCTTCGGGTGGAACTGCCGGGTGTTCGTCCTGTCGATCGCCTGCCTTCCGTTGCCCATGCCCATGATCGCACCTCCCCTGTTGTTCAGGAACCCGTATAGTATGCCAGATACAAGGGTAGCTGTCAAGTGGATATTACTGGCGCATCAACCAGCCGCGCGCAGGGTCTTTTTCCCAGGCAAAAACGGTGGTTGCGCCGCCGGAAATGGTTGTCCAGAAATCGGCATGCTTTTTTGCTTCCTCGGCAATGCGGTAGTCGCGCCACCAGTAATCATTGAGTACTAAATATACTCGATCAGCGCCGGTGTACGCCAACACTTCTTTCGCGACATCCGCGGTTGGCGCCTCGTCAACCATGCGGAGGTACTGTTGATAGAGGGTTCCGCCGGTTGGAATGGCATAAAAATAGAGCGAACCATCTGCCGTTTTGATGTCGTATTTAAAACCGAGTTGGCGCAGCGCCGCCGCGCTCACCGATTGATTCGCGAGCACCACATAGTTTCCTTCCGGATTTTGAAATTCAATAAAGTCAACGGTCGCAAGATCAGCTTGCCCGGTGGCATATCCTCGGTGATTGACCACGCGATCAACGCGCGGATATACCAGATAGAGATTGGTGGTCATTCCTGCCGCCAAAGCAAGCATGACGAGCGCCTGCACAAACAGCCGGCGTGTTCGTAGGTGGTCTAAAAACACGCGGCCGCCGTACCAAAAGAAGGGGAGCAGTGTAAAACCAATAATCCAAAGCGTGCGCAGGACGTAATCGCTTTGTTCGTAATAAATGACGCGTGGTAATTTGTTGAAAAAGTACACGAGTACGGTGCTTGGCACGAGTATGCTTGCAGTCAGGAGATAGGGGCGGCCCCACGCCTTGTTCTTTAGTTTTATGATGCCATAGATCGCGCAGCCCGCGGCAAAAAGCACGACGATAATGCGCGCGGTATACGTGGCATTGGCAAGGGCGTAAAAGCTATTTTGCAGAAGTGACAGGTCGGGAAAAGTAAGACGAGCGGCGGCTCGTGATAGCACGGCGCCAAACGTTGGCAACGTCCCGGCGCGCCATTCATTGATGAAAAAGAGCGTAGGCAAAAGCAGAGCGGCAATGGCGGAAAGAGGAATAATAAACCGAAGTCGCACCTGACGAATGGTAAGCGCGGCGGCAATCAAGAGAATAATCGCCGGAATGGCTGTTGCGGGATGGAGTGTGGCGGTTGCCACAACCGTGAGTAGCGGCAGATGCCAAGAAATTTTTTTGCGGAGCAGGAGCGCCAATTCCAAGAGTAAAATGAGATACAAAAGATTTGCCAATCCCTGCGGTGTGGTGGCCGTAAACCAACTGGCAAAAGGGAGCAAGAGAAACAGGAGCCCACGCTCATGCCACGATTGCGGCGCAATAACATACAGCCAGCCGATGACAAAAAAGGACGCGGAGGCGGGCAGTAGCAGTTTATCTATCCAAGAAAGCGGAAGGGTAGAGAGGCGCGCCAGCGCCACAACCAGCGCATGCTGTCCCACATACCAGAGCGGTTTTGGTGTAATGACGCCATGTGCCAGTATATATTCCTCGGTTGCGCGATGCACGAACGGATCAAAGCCATAACCGATTTTGAATATGAGTACGCCCACACTCGTAAAGAGCGCGAAGTAGGCAATCAGGTGTAACGGCCGTAATGCCGGCGATTGTCTCCGCGCGGCGAGCCATAACAGCGCGCCCGAAAGAAAGACGCCCCAAAAAAAGAGCGGCTGGTCAATCAATCGCCATGGTGATCGCTCGGCATCCAACATGCCCTGTTGGTAGAGGTGGGAAAAGAGAAGGATGGTGAGCGCGAGCGCTAGGGTTGCGCCAATCGCGGTGAGATAATGAGCGATGAGTTGTTTCACCAGCCGTTGCGCCCAGTAGCCATACGGCGGAAGCGTTGCGTTTTTTGTTACGACGATCACGAGGAGTGCGATGAGGACGAGTGCGCCAAATGATTCGCGCCAGGTAATCTGATAACTCCAATAGGTCACCGCGAGAATGGTCATGAGGAGCGCGCCGATTGCCGTTGCGCCTGCGATGAACTGGGCGAGCGGACGAGAGTTTGGTAAAAGCCATGCTCCCGCAAGAACAGACAAAAAAATAATGAGAGCCAGCAGTGCAGTAGCGCCAAGCGCACGACTGTGATATACCGTATGTACGAGAAAGAGCGCAAAGAGCAGGATGCCGCTTAAGGTGGTATAATAAACTATTCGTCTAGAAAGCATATGAATCTTGCCTTATATCCGCACGATAAAATATTGGACTTCCTTATCTTACGGTTTATCCCCCGTAGTGTCCATCCCAATCACGTAACGATCCTACGGATGCTGTTGACACCCGTTGTTTTTTTCTTTATTGTGATTGAAGATTACAAGGTTGGTATTCCGCTTTTTTTGTTTACGGCGGCCACGGATGCCATTGATGGTGCGCTCGCCCGGACGCGGAATCAAATTACGCGATGGGGTATCCGGTACGATCCGTTGGCTGATAAACTCTTGATTGGGTCGCTCCTGGTGCTTCTCGCTTTCCGTCATGTGAATGCGTATGTTGCGGCCGTGGTGATAGCGATTGAAGTGTTGATCATTGTGGTTGCAATCATTTATAGGCGGTTTCGACCAACGCCGGCAAACATGTGGGGGAAAATTAAAATGATTTTGCAGGTGGTTGCGGTGTTCTTGGTGCTGTTGGGGCTTCTGATTGAATTTCCATTTTTGATTGAAGTGGCAAGTTTTGTGTTCGGTGGCGCCATTGTCTTCGCGCTGATGAGTTTGTTCACACGTAGTATTTAATTATGATTGATGCGGCAACGGCGCGCACATGTCACATATTCTTAATCGCGGGGGCGATTATTTTTTTCTTGTCCACGAGCGCGCTGTACATTATCCTGGAGCCGGTTTTTAATTCGCCTGATGAGGCGGCGAATTATGCCGTGATTGAACGCTTCGCGCGTGGCGAAGGGTTATGGTTACCGGCTGTTGCCGCGGACACACAGGAAACGCAAAATCTGGTTCATCCGCGCAGTATGCAGGTGGTGGGGGATCGGTTGGTTCCCGCGGGGTTTGTAGGATTGCCGGTACTCTATGGTTTCATCGCGCGCATCACGCATATCGGCGTGGTAGATGTTTTAACACCGCTCGTTGCGCTTGGCGGTATTGTGGCGTTGTATTTTTTGGTGTTGAAAGTATGGGGAGACCGGCGCGTGGCTATGTGGAGCGCGGCGTTACTTGCGCTCCATCCGGCATTTTGGTATTACACGGCGCGTGGATTATTTCATAACGTGTTGTTTGTCAGTTTGTTGCTCCTTGGGGTGTGCGCGATGACGTATCGCAAAGTCATTCCGGCGCTTATTTTAATTTGGCTCGCCCTTCTCGTTCGTCCGAGTGAGTTCTGGTGGGTGTTTGCGTTTTTGTTTTTCTTTTGGGAGCGCAGGTCGTTTTCATGGAAACGTATCGTGACATGGCTTGCCGCGGGCACAGTGCTTGCGCTCGCGACCATTGCGTTGTATAGATATGTCTACGGCGATGTGTCGCTCTTTGCGGTTGCCGCGCAGTATGGCGGAGGTACGGAAGGTGTGGTTAATCAGACATGGTGGCGATGGTTTTTGCCATTTGGATTTCATCCGCGCGTGATGCTGTGGAGCGCGGTGCGGTGGTATGGATTGCTCGCGTTGCCGTTTACCCTTCTTTCACTCGGTGGCCTTGCGTTGACAATTCGCGCGCAATCGCAAAATATACGTCGATGGGCATGGGTGTTTCTTGGGGTGACGGTCTGGCTTTTGGTTGTATATGGGAGTTGGCTCATCTTTGATAATCCTTCGCATGAAGTAACCGTCGGTGGCGCGTATCTTCGTTACTTCCTGCCCAGTTTTGTACTTGGTGCGCCGCTTGGCGCATATGTTATGGTGTGGTGTATGGAAAAACTTTCAAACAAATGGCGTATCGTGGTTGGTGGAGCGGTGGCGTTTGTTTTGATTGCGTTTACGTTTTATGTTGCGGTGTTGCGAATTGATGGTGTGCGGGATGTGGGGCAGGCGATGGATACCGGCGCGGCCATTCGTAACGCGCTCAAAACGCATGACGGCGGCATTTCGGCAACTTCCGTGATTCTGACGGATCGCGAGGATAAATTTGTGATGAGCCAGTGGCAGGTGATTCAGCCGGTGAAAAATACTGATAATCTGCGCGCGGTGTATGATGTACTCAACGAGGGAAAGCCGGTATTTTTTGTGACGCCGGCGCGTACGATTGACGAATGGCGGGATTTGAAAGAAAACTGGTTCGCATCCGCGCGGATTACGTACACGTATTGGTTTTCCGTGGGGGAGTACGAGGTGCATGCATTAAAGCGGGTGGTGCAATAGGTGACGTGGCTTATGTTATGTCGTCAAAAATTTTAAAAATAATCATCCATGCCGCATGCGTGTTCGCAGTCATCGCGAGTTTTGTGTGGCTTGCGTACCAGAATGCCGTGCCGAGTGGAACCATTACGTATGTGCAGGACTTTGAGCACCGTACGCCGTTCATTTCTGACTTTTGGCCGCCGGAGCGCATTGATCCTCTTACGCGCGGCGCGGATAGAACGATTCGTCCGGTAGTTGAATCGCCGGTGTCATTTTTTATACATCCATCGCGTCAATTCGCCACCGGAACGATTGAGATGATTTTTAAATTTAAAGACGCGGCAACGTTTGAATTGGGCATAGAGACCGGCCCGGAGCCGGAGGATGTCCGGGTGTACCAGTGGCAGGCGCTTGAATCATTGCCCGGCGATTTTTGGCGCGGTACGCTTACCGTGCCCATGACAGGATGGTGGCGTGATGAGGAAGGCCGCCATCACGCGCAACTCCTCGTTGCGGATTTACTGGAGAAAAAGAATGTTTTATTTATTAAGGAAGTGCGCGTCACGCAGACGGGCCAGCCGCACGGGTGGCGGGAGTGGCGCTCGGCATTTAAATAATATGTGGAAAACTATTGCGCAACAGAGCATGAGCGCGTTCGCCCTTTGGTTCGGCATCTGGCTTGTCGTTTCCGCGCTCCTTGAATGGTGGCATCGCGGTTTTGTGGTGCATTACATAAATACGCGCGCTGTGTGGCTCCTGTTCGCCACAACCGGCGCCCTGTATCTTTTTCTCAAAACAAAAAATCCCGACTAGTCGGGATTTTTTGTTTTCTGTGATTACTTCTTTCCGCCTCCTTTGTGGCAGAAAATTATCCACTTCAGACCCCCAAGTACTACCAGCGCGGGGAGGAGCCACTGCCAGAAGCCACTATCAAGGTATTTGTAGTTCGTCGCGTACCAAAGGCCGCCAAGAACAACAAACAATAATCCGTGCCACAAGCCACTCTTATGGTGGAAGCATCCGCAGGAGGCGCTATTTCCGTCGCAACATTTGCACATCATGTCCACTCACCTCCCTTCGGCGAGGATCCTAGTTGCATAGGTTATGTCTCTATGATAAGGTAATTTCTATATGTCTGTCAACGTATGGACTGTCTTTTTTGTAAAATCGCAACCGGCGTGATTCCAAGTTACAAGGTCTACGAGGATGACCGATCGCGTGCGTTTTTGGATATTCATCCGCTTGCGAAAGGCCATACTCTGGTGATTCCGAAAATGCACGGCGGCACCATTTTGGATTTGCCGGAGGACGAAGTGGCGCATTTTTTCCGCGCGGTGCAGAAGACCACGGCGCGCGTGAAAGAGGTAATCAAGCCGGATGGTTTTACTCTTGGGGTGAATCACGAAATAGGTCAGGCCGTTCCGCACCTGCATGTGCATATTATTCCGCGGTGGCACGGTGATAGTGGCATCAACATTCACGACGTTGTGCGTGCGGGATCAGATTTACCTGTGGAAGAAGTGGCGAAGTTGTTTGGATAAAAAAAGAGCCTCTTCCCCAGTGAGGCCCCATGCATGCAAGTAGCAAGGCAGTGAGTCCTTTGGTCGTACCGAGCACGCACGTTCTGCTATTCGGGGATGGGTTTCCGAACAACTACGTGCATGAGGGCGCGTCCCGCGTGAACCAAGAACCGCCCGACTTGTGGCGCCAAGAGGTCACCGGGGAAGAGGCAACGGATAGTGTAATTCAGAGTACGGTAGCTGTCAATGGCGGCTGTTGATAACTATGAAACTGTTGGTAACCGGTGGGGCGGGGTTCATCGGGTCAAATTTTATTAGATACTGGTTGCGCGCGCATCCGGAAGATAGCGTGGTCAATTATGATTTGTTAACGTACGCCGGCAATTTGGAAAATCTGCGCGATGTCGCGAATGACCCGCGCTACGCATTTGTGCGTGGCGACATTGGAGATTATTCCGCGGTGCGCAAGGCGATGGACGGCGTGGATGTGGTAGTGAATTTTGCGGCGGAATCGCATAATGATCGCGCGGTGCTTGATCCGGGTATTTTTTTCAAAACGAATGTGCTCGGCACGCATACGTTGTTGGAGGCCGCGCGCGATGCGGGCGTTTCGCGGTTCCATCACATTTCAACGTGCGAAGTATTTGGCGATCTAGGGCTTGATGAAGAGCGGAAATTCAAAGAAGGGGACCCGTATCAGCCAAAAACGCCGTACAACGCGTCAAAAGCCGCGGCAAATCACGTGGTGCACGCGTATTTTCACACGTTCAAAATGCCCATCACTATCAGCCACTGCGCCAACAATTACGGACCGTATCAATTTCCGGAAAAAGTAATTCCGCTGTTTACCACGAACGCGCTTGAAGATAAACCACTGCCGCTTTTTAAATCAAGTCAAAATCGCCGCGAGTGGATTCATGTTGTTGATCATGCGCGCGCGATTGATGTGCTTCTGCATCGCGGCCAGATTGGAGAAGCGTATAATGTGGGCACGCTCACGGAAAAATCCGTGGAGGAAATTGCGGATGCGGTGCTTACGCATCTCGGCAAGCCGCAGGAATTGAAAACCTATGTGCCAGATCGGTTGCAACATGACCGCCGATATGTCCTTGACCCTACAAAAATTCAGGAAGAACTCGGCTGGGTGCCTCAAGTTGATTTTGACCGCGGCATACGCGAAACCGTGTTTTGGTATCGCGACAATCCCGACTGGTGGCAGAGATGCAAAAGCGGGGAGTATCAGAAATATTATGAGGGGTATTACCGCGATAGGATTGGGCGGCTTTAGTGTTGCGCCCTCTCGGATACCCCACTCTCTCGCACCGATAGTTCCGCCGCTCCTGCGGCGGCGGACTATCTTTATTCTCGGCGCCGCGGCTCTGCCGAGGCGGCAGAGACCGAGCCCGCGGCACCTGCGAAGAATGCTCGAGAGTGGGGTATCCTGCGGGCGCTCCCTGCGTCGTCTTGACCTTTTGTCATCCCATCGCTATACTCAACCCAGGCAAAAGAAAGGAGAAAACCGTGACCGAGACCAAAAAGATCGCTCTTGCGTGTGCAGTGGGTGGTGCAATCGGTACAGCCGTGGCGCTCATGGTGGCCGCGGCGTTCTGGTGGCTGGGACTCCTCGCCGGCTTTTGCGCTGGCTACGTGTCCTACGAGTTCCGCGCCGTGCTCCGCGCGATTCCGGAGGCGTTGCGTGAGACCAGTGGTGCACTCGCCGATTTTTTTGGGGAAGCTCACCCCATCATGTATCCGTCGTTTGGCGTTTTCTTGTTGGGAATGTACGGCATGGTAGTGCATTTGCACGGCTGGAAGCCAGGGACGGAATGGGTGCGTTGGCCGTTAGGATTCATTGCGGCAGGGTTTGCTGTCTTACTTTTTCACATGGTTCTCGCAACGGCGTACAGGAGAAGGTACCGCGCAGAGTGCGGTATGAACATAGAGGACGCTATGGGCCTTATGGTCGACGGAGATTGGGAATACCGTGATGTGTTGGTGATGTTCCTGACCGGCATGGGAATTGTGACGTGGGGGATTATCACTTTTCCGTTCCGGTTTCTGGTTGCCCTCATCCGCCTTATCCACTCCGACAAGCGCTTGCTGTGCGGTCTGGACTCCGCGCTCGGGACCGGGGTGGTGTATCTCACGCTCATTCGGCCACATCAGGCCGAGATGACCGCGGGGCAGATGGTAGTCGCGCTCGTCGCCACGGCCGCAATGAGTGCCGTCCTTGGCATCGTCAACTACGAGGTGGTGAGCAAGCGCTGGCTTCACCTGGATAAGCAGCGTTCGTGAACCGTTCCGGCAACCTTGGGGGAGGTTGCCGGATTTTTTATTTGAGCGTAAACTATTTTTATGTACACCATCATCTCCCTCGGCGGGTCGCTCGTGATACCAAAAACTGGTTTTGATATTCCGTTCCTCAAGCGATTCCGAAAATTAATTTTAGATGAAGTCCGCCGTGGGTCCCCTGGACGGGCCGAGCAAGCGCAGGCCCCGGGTCGGCGGTTTGTTTTCATTGTGGGTGGTGGCGCCACGGCGCGGGCGTATCAGAGGGCGTTGAAAGATTTGGAGATCCCGAAACAAGTTCGGGATGACAAACTAGACTGGCTGGGCATTCATAGCACTATTTTGAACGCGCACTTTGTGCGTTTTCTTTTTGGCGAACATGCGCACCCAGAGATAATGACCAATCCCACCAAAAAAATAAAAACCGCGATGCCTATTATTATTGGCGCAGGATGGAGGCCGGGATGCTCCAGTGATAATGACGCGGTGCTCGCCGCAAAAACCTACGGCGCGCAGGAGGTTATTAATATCTCAAATATTGATTACGTCTACGATAAAGATCCAACGAAATTCAAAAAGGTAAAACCAATCCCGCGAATATCATGGCGCGACTATCGCGCCATGGTGGGGGACCGATGGTACCCGGGAAGCAATGCGCCCTTTGACCCAATTGCGGCCCGGGAGGCGGCAAAACTCGGCCTTTTGGTAAAAATTTTAAAAGGAACCAATCTTCCAGAGGTTCGTAAAGCCATCCGGGGTGAAAAATTCAGAGGAACCACCATCTCTTGATCTTTGGAATCAGATAGAGTAATCTGCCACCAGCGACATTTGACAGAAACAACCAAAAGGAGGGTCTCGTGGCGCACGCTCTTTCAATCTTGACGGCTTTGGCCGTCGCACTCTTCCCAGCACTGGCGTTCGCCAGCGGCGGAGAAGCAAAGGCGTGGTACACAGGCATTACGCCAATTCTGCTCCTGCTCGTGGCAGTTGCCATCGTTGTGTGGCGTCTGCCGAAAGTACAAGGACTTCCGCATCTTGACAATCAGGCGTATCGGCGCCGACGCGCGCTGAACTGGCTGGTGGCGGGAATGACGTACGCGTTCCTCTATTGGGGGCGCTACAACCTGCAACCTGCCATCGAGGCGCTCGGCGGCAAGAATATGATCGCAGATTTCAACGCGGTTTTCACGGCTGGCACGTGGGTGTATGGGCTTTCATTTCTCGTGAACGGACCGCTCACTGACCGTTTCGGCGGACGCTTCTCCATCATCGTCGCGGCGGCCGGCGCAGGCATTGCCAACCTGCTCATGGGTCTTATGACGAAGATGCACCTCAATGGCAACCTGTCTGCCGATGGGCTGTTCTGGTGGCTCGTTGTCCTGTACCCGCTGAACATGTACTTCCAGAGCTTCGGCGCGGTGGCCATCGTGAAGGTGAACGCCCACTGGTTCCACGTGCGTGAACGGGGGACGTTCGGTGCCATCTTCGGGATCCTCATCTCGCTCGGCATCTACTTTGCCTACGATTGGAGTAACGCAATCGTCAAGGTGCTGCCCGTCAGCTGGGCATTCTCCGCGCCCAGCATCGCGCTGTTGACGATGTTCGTCGCCTGCCTATTGTTCGTGCGCAACGAACCGAGTAAGGCACGGTTCACGAACATTCTGACCGGCGACGCATCCGAAGGCGATACCGGACCCCGACTTGGGGCAGCCGCGGTGTTCAAGCTGATGCTTCAGAACAAGGTCATCATGACCATCGCCGTGATTGAGCTCTGCAGTGGATTCCTGCGGCAGGCCATCATGCAGATGTACCGGTTCTACGTGAAGACGTCGGGCGCTCCGAAGGACTTCGTGTACCAGAACTGGGGCATGACCCTCTGCGTCGCCGGCATTCTGGGTGGTGTCTTTGCCGGTACCATCTCGGATCATCTGTTCAACTCCCGTCGTGGTCCGGTGGCCGCAGTGCTCTACGCGTTCATGATTGCGGGTGTTCTCGGCATGTTCTTTCTTCTTGGAAAACCGGAGCTCGGCTGGATTGCGGCGTTCGTGTCGCTCTCCGTGATCGGCGTGCACGGTATGCTCTCCGGTACAGCCTCCCAAGACTTCGGTGGAACACGCAATGTGGGGGTTGCCGTCGGCATCATTGATGGCTTCGTCTATCTCGGAACGGGGATGCAGTCTGCGTTTTACTACTTCGCCCTGCCCCGTGGCCCAGAAGAAGTGGGAGCGGCCGACATCAGTAACTGGTATGCCTGGCCCGGTGCCATGCTGCCGCTTGCCGTTCTCGGCTTTGTCCTCGCATGGAGAATCCGCAACGAAAGGCCCAGGCCGAAGCTGACCGTGGCCTAACCTCACGTTTCTGCAGGAGAGCTGATGCTTTGCGCTCGGTTCTCCTGCCTCCCCTCATGATTTTATTGCGATGAAATTATGAGGGGAGTGAATTCTCACCCTAAAAAACCCACGGGAGGGTAAAGTGGCAAAACTACTGATTCTGGATTTTGACGGAACGTTCACGGACGCTGAAGAGGAGGGGAGGCCTTTCACTGAATCTGTTATGGGGGGGGTCGCGATCCTCGCGCGTCTTCCCGTGGCAGATGTGCGGGAAGCGTGGGGGATGTACGCCCGTAGGATTGCAGACGATCCGGGGAAGTACCCCCACATGCGAGGCGGCTATGCTGTGGCGCCCGCGAATGCGGATCCGTACTTGCGTATGCGTCCCATCCTCGGGATGTTCTTCAAAGACCTCGGCATTTTTTTGAAGGAAGATGACCTTGATCGGCTGAATGATTTTCTGTTCCGGACCAATTACGGCCTCGGCGGTAGGCCGGTGTTCAAAAAAGGCGCGGCAAACGCGCTGGTGCGACTTCACGGCAAGCCGGTTTACATCGTGACCAATTCGGAGACCGAGGCGGTCAAGAGTAAGCTTCGTGTACTCGGAAGTGATTCCGATGACCCGGGCTCTGTGTCACCTGAGTTTCTTTGGCTCATGGAGCGGGTTCACGGCCTTGCGCGGAAGTTTGACGTCACGCCTGATTTCGTGTGGGTTTCTGAATCCATGCAGATCCCCGGTTGCGGGTGGCCGGTGCTCCTGCGCCGTGGATACTACTTTGAAGTGGTAGACGAGATTCGGAAGAGGCACCACATGGCGTGGGAAGACGTGGTCGTGGTCGGCGATATCTTTCAGCTTGACCTCGCGCCCTTGATTGACATGGGTCTTGAGGTGGTGCTGGTGCCAAACCAGAACACGTCGGAGTATGAGGTGGCATTTGTGGAAAACCACCTGCGCGGCCGCGTCATCCGCGACCTTAGCGAAATTCCGAGCCTCATCCCGTAGCTCCTTGTTCCCTCGGGGGCGTCTGTGGTCGCAAAGATCATGGATGCCCCCGCTTTTTTTTACTCTTGACATCCTTCCGGCCCTCTGCTATTATAAACGCACCATAGACTGCAGCTGCCCAAAAGGCTTAATGTACTGCATAGGTACAAGTTGGTCGAATTGTACTAGGTCCTGAAATAAATTCAGGACAGCGTCTGTGGCTAAAACCACAGTTTTTTTATGGCAAAAACCAAACAAGAAAAACAGGAAATCATGCAAGAACTTACGGATGCGTTCGGGAAAAGCAAGTCCGTTGTGTTTGCGAACTTCAGTGGTTTGCCGGTGAAAGAGGCGGAAGCACTCCGCAAGCAAGCGCGCGCGGAACAGATTGGGGTCATGGTGGCAAAAAAAACACTGCTTGAAAAAGCAACGTCAGATGCCGGCCTCACTGATGTATCGCCGCGGAGTTTTGGCGGCGAGGTGCTGACGCTCTTCGGCTATGAAGACGAGGTGGCGCCGGCGCGTTTGCTTCACATCTTTGGCAGAACACACAGCATGGTGAAGGTGATTGGCGGCATCTTGGAACGGCGTTTCGTTTCCGCGGCCAAGATAAAAGACCTCGCGCTTTTGCCGAGCAAACAAGAACTCTTGGCAAAACTCGTGGGAACCTTAAACGCGCCCGTGTCCGGATTTGTCAACGTGCTTGCAGGCAACTTGCGTGGTTTGGTGCGAGTGTTAGATGGAATTAGAGCGAATAAATCATAATGATATGTCAGACGAAATGAAACAAGTAGAAGTTCCGGAGAAATTCAAGGCGCTCGTTGCAGAGATTGAGAAAATGAGCGTGTTGGATTTGGCGGAGCTGGTGAAAATCTTGGAGGAAAAATTCGGCGTGTCTGCCGCGGCGCCGGCCATGATGATGGCTGCGCCTGCGGCCGGCGAGGGCGGCGTGGCTGTTGAAGAGAAAACCGAGTTCAATGTTGAACTCATGGATGTCGGCGCCAATAAGATTTCGGTTATTAAAGTGGTGAAGGAAATAACCGGACTCGGCCTCGCTGATGCTAAGGGCTTGGTGGACAAAGCGCCCAGCGTGATCAAAGAAAAAGTGAAGAAAGCGGAAGCGGAAGAAATGAAGAAAAAGATTGAAGACGCGGGTGGAAAGGCAGAATTGAAATAACCATTGCGCTAACAAAATCCCCCAACGTATCGGGGGTTTTGTTTTAGGGGAGATGTATAAGATCAAACGAGATAACGCCCTCGTCAACCGCCACGTACGCCTTTTTCTTTTTTTCGTCCAAGAAAAAACCGGTGGCTGTTTTGAGCGCGTCCGCGCGATATTGCGCGCGCAGTTTTCCTTCTTTATTAAAGACCACCATGCGCCCGCCCGCGGCATCAAGTATATATATGAATGATGATTTTTCGTTGGTCCACACATCAGTCACCGTGGTGATTTCTGGATCAATGGGGGTTAAGCTGAAAGGAATGGCCGCGCCGCGTCGTAATTTTTGCACTGAACCATTCACGCTCACGACATAGAGATCTCCGTCAATCGCCAAAAAGCGCGCATCAAGCGGCAACACGGTTTGTTCTTTAATCCATGGCTGGCCGGATCCCGCGAAGGTGACGCCGCGCGCGGGGTAGCGAATGATCTGCTCCTCATCCGGCCGGAGCACATAGAGTCCTTGGTTGAAAATGACATAGTCAGACGCGTTTCCCAGTTGACCAAACAATTCTCCGGCCACGCCATCTTGGTTGATTGGCGCGATGCCGGTCCCCATCTGCCACCATACCGTTTGGTCAACGGCGTACGAATTGGTGAGGGGATTTGGTGTGCCAACTTCTCGCGTCGTACCAGAGGTTAATTTTACGAGCACGGCGCGCGAGGTGTGCGCGCTTCCCGCCATTATTTCTTCGCCGTAGAGCGCAAGCGCGCGCGGACGCGCGAGCGTGACATCGGTGATGGGCACCACCAAGGTTGGTTGCACAAGAATTTCTTTACGCAGTTCGGCAAGGGCGGTTGCCACCATACCGGCAAGCTGTTCGCGGACTTGTTTATTTGCGGTGCCGCGTTTTGGTAATTGACTGATTAATTGTTCCGCTTCGTGTAGGAGCATTCGCGCATCGGCGTCAGCGCCGTAAATGAGTTTTGCTTGCGCTTCCTCATGATTACGCGTGATCTGGGTAATAAGTTGCGCCGTGGTTGTTGCCTCGTGCGCCTTCACTCGTTGGTAGATAAGTGTTGTTCCGCCACCAACCACGGTGATAAGAAAGAGTAGCACAACAGAAAGACGCGTTTTTTTGCGCGGAGGAAGCGAGCGGAAGCGCGTGTACCACGCTACGATTCGTCCGCGTACTGACCGTTTGGTTTCTGATCGCAGGACCTTGCGTTCACCAGGGGAGCTGCGGAAAAATGCGGTGAGGAGAATGAGCCCGCGCCACAGGAGAATCACGATGCCTCGCAGGAGCCGCCCAAGAAGTATCGCGGCATTTTTAATGAGATACCACAACGTGTGTCCAAGGAGAAATTGTTCAGATGCCGATCCGTGGGCGCGGTTTGGCGTACCGTGGGGGCGGTGGGAGACGCCGCGTGATCGCGGCCGCGCCGCCCATTGTTGGTGGAACCAGAGCCAGGTGTTGCGAAAGATTGTGGGCGCTAAAAATTCCGCGGTTTTTTTTTGTCCGGATAAAAATTGTTCAATTGAAGCATTGGAGCCAGCGGGTCGGATTGCCGTGCTTTTTGCTCCGGGCGCCGGCACCGCTTCCAGTACCATGCCGGCAAATGAAAGACCACTTCCTAATTCTCTCAAGATGCGTTCCAGATGCCGACTGATTTCCTCACCGCTGTGGCCACGCACCATTTTACCGAGTCGGTCCGAGGTAAAATAATCACGCACGTGGGTGCTGGTGACCAGCACGATATCTTGAATGGAAAGCGTGCCAACAAGGAGTTCAGAAAAAAATGAAGAGGGTGATTCTTTCTCCTTTTCCTCTTCATCATGAGGGAGGAGCGCGTGCGGCCGCTGCAGTCCGCGAGCAAAAAGCCAGATATCGGGCGAACCGTGCGCGGTAAAGGAAAGTTCGCTTTTTTTGACCACGCCAATCAGCGCGTGCACGCCGGTGTTTGTCGGCACCGTGAATCCGCGTAGCAGTTGATTGGTGCGCATGATCGTGTCTTCAAAGTGGTTGCGCTCCGCGGCAAACTCTTCGTAGTAGGAACGTTCAACAAAACGCACGGTGTCCTGCACATACTCAATCATGCGCGCGTTTCCCTGTTCTATTTCAAAAAGCACAAAGAGGGTGCCTTTCAGCACGGCCTCTTCTGCGTCTTTTGGTTCCGTAATGGAGAGTATGGTATGCGAACGATCGTGGTCGCGCGATTCCACAAAAAATTCACGGGTCCTGATCGTGAGCGGACTTGACATATTGACGGTAGGGTGACGTGGGTATTATACTGAAATGACCTCAGAGGGGCAAGCTATGATTGAATACTTATTTGGTTCAAAGACCCGGCTCAAGCTTTTACACATTTTTTACCGCGAGCCACAAGCGCGGTTTTTTGTCCGCGAATTATCACGGCTTGCCGGCACCCAAATCAACGCGGTTCGGCGTGAACTTGCCACACTCGTGACCACCACCATTATTCGTGAGGAGGGTGATGTGGCGGAAGGGGAAACGCGCCGCAAGTTTTATTCGCTGAACACGGATTCATTATTGCACCATGAATTAGGGGCGCTTCTCATGAGGGGGCAACTGCTCGGTGAGCAGGAGTTGATTAACGGCATAAAAAATCTTGAGTCCGTAACCTTGGTGCTTTTGTCCGGGCGATTTGTTAGTGATGAAAATTTGCCAACAGACATTCTGATTGTTGGTCGTGTTTCTGAACAAGCGCTTAAACGGCTTATCCTGCAGTTTGAGAAAAAATTGGGTTTTACGATCCGTTATACGTTGTTTTCTCCTGAAGAATACGCGGAACGCAAGCGCATGCTTGATCGTTTTGTTTACGCGATTCTTGAAGGGAGGCATACGGTGGTGGTTGATGAGACGCAATCGCTATGACAAAGCCCATTCTTTTTTTGGAAAGTGGGGGTGATGGGATCATGGTTTCACTCCACGCGGAGCGGGTGTGGAAACGACGCGTGCGAACGAAAGGCGCGGTGCTGGTAACCATTGATCGCCTGCTCTTGGCGGCGGCGCAGCGTGGACATGATCTTGGCGGTATTGAGGTTGCACTTGGTCAGGGGACGTTTAGTGAAACGCGCGCTGTTGTGGCCATAGGGAACGCGCTTGCCTACGCTTTCCGTGTGCCGCTCCGGCACGGGTCCCTGACGGGCCGAGTAAACGCAGGCCCCGGAACTCCTTTTATTACCGCCATCTACAAGAGTGAGCCGCGTATTACTCTTTGAGTACAAAAAGTGTTCACCAATATGTCACCGTATGTGCGTTATCGTCTCTATGAAATACTGCCCGGCGCCCTGACGTGGGGCGTCTTGTTGCTTGGAGTAGGACTTTCGTTTCTCCGGCCGCTGTGGATGATCTATTTTATTATTGTTTTTGATCTGTATTGGGTATATCGTGTGCTCTATTTTTCCTTATTTTTGATTATCTCGTGGCGTCGTTTTCATACGGCGCAGCGGATTCTTTGGATGGATCGTACCCGGGCGCTCGCTGGGTGGAAAAATATGTATCATCTCGTTTTTTTACCCATGTACGATGAGGAAATTGAAGTGGTTCGCGCTACGTTGAATCACCTGGTGCGCGGTAGTTACCCGGCGGATAAAATGATGATTGTCCTCGCCGGTGAAGAGCGTAAACGCGAGCATTTTGAACAGGTGTGTGCGGTGCTGACGCAAGAATTTGGGGGCTCATTCTTTCGTTTTTGGACTACCCTGCATCCGCATAATCTCCCTGATGAAATCCCAGGTAAAGGATCTAATTTGAATTACGCGGGTTACGAAGCAAAAAAGTTTATTGATGAGCTTGGTTTGCCGTATGAACGGGTTATTGTATCGGCGTTTGACGTGGATACCATTGTCCATCGAGAATATTTTGCCTATTTGACCCATGAATATCTGACTCACCCGGATCCCACGCATACGTCGTTTCAGCCGGTGGCGCTCTACAACAATAATATTTGGGAATCGCCATCGGTGTTGCGCATTATGTCTTTTGGCACCACCTTTTGGTTACTCTTTGCGCTCGCGCGGCCGCATACCATTACCACCTTTTCTTCTCATAGCATGAGTTTTAAGGCGCTGGTGGATGTTGGTTTTTGGCAGAAAGATATTGTGTCAGAGGATTCACGGATATTTTTGCAATGTTTTCTGCGCTATAACGGCCGGTACCGCGTACAGCCACTGTACATTCCGGTCTCTATGGATACGGCTCGTGATGACCGTTGGTGGGGGAGTATGAAGAACTTATATAAACAACAACGGCGATGGGCGTGGGGTGTGGAGCATGTGCCGTATCTTTTGTGGCATTTTCGTTTGAAAAAGAACATCCCGTGGCGTTTGCGCGCCCGGTTATTATGGTATCAACTGGAAGGTAAATTTTCCTGGGCCACCACCGCGCTCATACTGCTCTTGTTTGGTCGGCTCCCGCTTTGGGTTGCGGGTGATGTGGTGCAAAAAACCGCGATTTTTCAAAATACCCCGCACATTCTTGAGTGGCTCATGGTGATTGCCATGGTTGGTTTGCTCTTGTCGCTTAGTTTGAGCATGTTGTTGCTCCCGCCACCGCCGCGCACCGTAAAACGGCATACCTTTCTTATGATGTTGCTTCAGTGGTTGCTCTTGCCGGTTTCACTGATTCTCGTTTCTGCGATTCCTGCCATTGACGCACAGACGCACTTGATGCGCGGGCGCTATCTCGGGTTTAATGTAAGCCAGAAGAAACGGGTGTTTAGTATTGAACATGCCTAACTTTGTTCACCTTCACGTCCACTCCCACTACTCCCTTCTTGATGGATTGACCAAGATTCCTGATTTAGTGCGCGCCGCAAAAGAACGCGGGTTTACCGCGCTTGCGCTCACGGATTACGGATCACTGTATGGCGCGATTGAATTTTACGAGGCGTGCCGCAAAGCGGAGATTAAGCCCATTGTTGGCATGGAGGCGTACATAGCCGTGAATGGCCGTTTTTCCAAGCAGGCGCACGTGGATGCGCACGCGCCGCACCTGATTCTTTTGGCAGAAAATTACGAAGGATATAAAAATTTAATGGCGCTTTCCAGTAAAGGCCATTTGGAAGGATTTTACTATCATCCGCGCATTGATCGGGAACTATTGCGCGAGCATCATCGGGGACTGATCGCGCTTTCCGGCTGTATGGCGGGGGAGCTTGCCAGTGCAGTGCGCGCCGACGATTCGCGTGCGCGCGCCAAAGAGATAGCCGAAGAATATCGCGGAATTTTTGGCGACGGCAATTTTTATATTGAACTGCAAGATCACCCGGAACTTGACGGTCAGATGACAGTGAACACAAAACTTGTTCAACTTGGGACGGAGTTGAATATCCCGTTCGTTGCCACGCGCGATGTGCACTATTTGAATCCTGATGACGCGGAGGCGCAAGATATTTTAGTGTGTATTCGCGAAGGCAAAACCGTTGATCAACCAAACCGCTTGAGCTTCCAACAGGTTGATAGATCACTTTGTTCCGCAAAAGAAATTGCCGGGCGTTTTGGGCACATTCCCGAAGCCCTTGAAAATACCGTGCGTATTGCCGAGCGCGTGAACCTTGACATCCCACTTCACCAGTGGCATTTTCCACCCATTCCCATACCGGAAGGGAAGACGGCGGATCAGGAATTGCGCGATCAAACCTATCTTGGAATCGCAGAAAAACTTGAGGTAACTCCAGAAATTAAAGAACGCCTGGAGTATGAATTGAATATTATCAATACCAAGGGTTATGCGCCGTATTTTTTGACCGTGGCGGATTTGATACAGTACGCGCGTGAACACGCTATTGTGGTGACCACGCGTGGTTCGGCGGCCGGATCGCTCGTCTCATACGCGCTTGGCATTGTGAGTGTGAATCCGCTCTTTTTCCGTTTGCCGTTTGAACGGTTTTTGAATCCGTATCGGCCTTCGCCGCCTGATGTTGATATGGATTTTGCGGATGACCGGCGTGATGAAATGATTGCGTATGCCACGGAGAAATATGGCGTAGAACGCGTGGCGCAGATTATTACGTTTGGAACGATGATGGCGCGGGGGAGTGTGCGCGATGCGGGGCGTGCGCTCGGGTTTCCGTATGGATTTTGCGACCAGGTGGCAAAACTGATTCCCTTTGGTTCACAAGGATTTGCGATGACCATTGAACGCGCGCTTCGCGAGGAACCCGAACTCAAGAAATTATACGAGAACAATCCGGATGTCAAACGCCTCCTTGAAGTGGCAAAGAAGATTGAGGGATGCGCGCGCCACGCCTCTATTCACGCCGCGGGCGTGGTGATTGCCCCTACGGCGCTCACGGATTTTACGCCTATTCAACGCGAAACCGGCGGTGAAAAGATTGTTACGCAATATGAGATGTATTCCGTTGAGGCGGCGGGCTTGCTGAAAATGGATTTTTTGGGCATTCGGAATCTTTCTATTCTGGGACACGCGGTTGAATTTGTGGAGAAGACCGCTGGTATTAGAGTGGATATTAACAATCTCTCGTGGGATGATCAAAAAACCTTTGAGATGCTTGCGCGCGGCGAGACCATGGGTGTGTTTCAGATGGGTGGATCCGGCATGACGCGCTATCTTAAAGAACTCCGTCCTTCATCAATTTTTGACATCATGGCGATGGTGGCGCTCTTTCGTCCGGGACCCATGGAATCCATCCCGGAATATATCAGAAGGAAGCATCATCCGGAACTCGTGACCTATCCTGATCCTCGCCTGGAAAAAATTCTTGATCGTTCGTACGGCGTGATCACGTATCAGGATGATGTGCTTCTTACGGCCATGGAACTTGCCGGTTATAACTGGGAAGAGGTGGATAAATTCCGCAAGGCGATCGGCAAGAAAATTCCGGAAGAAATGGCCAAGCAAAAAATAAAATTTTTTCAGGGATGCCGCACGCATGGGAATCTACTGGAAGAAAAAATTGAGGAATTGTGGCAACTTATTGAACCGTTCGCCGCGTATGGCTTCAATAAAGCCCACGCCGCAAGTTACGCTGTGGTGGCATACCAGACGGCGTACATGAAAGCCAATTATCCGGTGCAGTTTATGACCGCCGTGCTGACAGCTGAATCAGGCGATGCGGATAAGGTGGCGGCCATTGTGCATGAATGTGAACGCATGGGGATTCGCGTATTGCCGCCGGACGTCAATGAAAGTTTTCGTGATTTTGCCATGATTCCGGATAAAGAAAAGGAAACCGCGCGGATTCGGTTTGGACTGAACGCCATAAAAAATTTGGGCACCCATATTTCAGAAGTGATCTACCGCGAGCGAAAAGAAAACGGGCCGTATGCCAGCTTGGAAGATTTTCTCACACGCATTCACGATAAAGACCTCAACAAAAAATCTTTGGAAAGTTTAATCAAATGCGGTGCCATGGATTCTTTTGGTATTGATCGCGGTGTGTTGCTTGCAAATACTGAAGGCATGCTCTCATTCCATAAAGAAGTGCAAGGCGAGCAGGCGCGAAATCAGAATTCACTTTTTGGCGAGGGAGCCGGTATCGCACCCACCCTCTCACTTGCCGTCGGCACGCCCGCAACCTCGGAAGAAAAATTGTTGTGGGAAAAAGAGCTGCTCGGCCTTTATGTTTCTGCGCATCCGTTTGATCCGGTGGCGAGGGAAATGGGGGAGGTGCTTGCGCCGGTTTCACATGTCGCGGAACTGGGGCGCGGCGAGTGGATTATTGTGGGTGGCGTGGTGGCAAAAATGCAAAGGAAAATTACCAAAAAGGGGAGCACCATGCTTTTTGTAACGCTGGAAGATAAAAGCGGGCCGGTTGAACTCCTCGTATTTCCCAAAACATACACGGCAACGGCGGAATTATGGCGCGAGGGCGGCACGTATTGTATTATGGCGAAAACGCCGGCAGAGGAAGGCGACAGCAAGTTGTTTGTGGAAAAAATATTTCCCGTGACCGTTGAAAATGCGGCCGCGCTTGCCGCGGAACTCCGCGGGGTGATTCCTCAAAGCAGGGAAAGCGCGGCAATCTCTAGTCATCCTGGAGCTTCGCCCGGCGAAGCGATAGGATCCCGAGAAGATGGCGCCTCTCGTGAAATCCACATCAGTATCACCGGCTCCCTCGGTGATAAGCGTGAAAAACTTCGAGAACTTTTTGAAAAAAATCCTGGCGCTGACCAAATATTTTTTGATGTGCATGATGCCACTGGCGTGCACAAAATAAAAACAAACTACTTGGTTGAATGGAGCGCCATTGCGCCGCAGGTGGCGGAGATACTTGACGCCGCTCGCGTTTCTGGTTAGTATAAGGAAAACAAGGGGGAGGAAGAGATGGAAATAATTACCGAAACGTGGACCAGGGTGGATCGGAAATTCGGCGCCGTGCTGACGATGGCTACCTACTGCAATCTGTACAGGGTTCTCCCTGACGGGCAGTGCGTGCCGGATGATCGTGGCGAGCCTGCCAAGCGGGTGTGGGGTGCTATCCGCGGGTGGCTGGATGAGCGCTATAGCCTTGTCCTCCTATTCGCGGATCATGATCCTGCCATCAACCCCGGAGAGGATCCTGTTTCTGGACAGCGGCGTTTCGTGGTGGAGTTTGTTCGGCGGTTCGTGTTCCCCAATAGGGTACTTCCAGCCCGGCTCGAGAACGAAGACCTCCTGCGTGAGGTACAGAGAATCTACGCGCTTCAGCGTGAGGCGTTGATGGCGCTCATCGCCTTGGAAATCTGGCGCCGCGAAAGCGCATTCCCCAGCCGCACGTAGCGCGTGGGGGGGAGATAGGGGTGAGAGAGCCGGCAATCAGCGATGGTTGCCGGCTGTTTTTTTCTTATTATAAAAAAAGGCGAGATCGCGACACCAGCTTGCGCCGATACGGGATCTCGCCTGAGTGCGTTGTTACTTCTTACCGGGGGGCTTTCCCCACTTGAACCCGAGCGCCTCGAGCTTCTTGATGCGCTCGGCAGAGAGGGTACCTCTTTTATAGTTTCCGCGTTGGTTACTTACCCATTTTCCGAGTTGAGGGTTTTTGGACCATTCCGCAGGCACGTTGCAGTGCCCGCGTTGGTTTTTAAAAGCAATCAAATCGGAGAAGCGTCGTTCCCATAATTCCAAAACCTTACGCATCGGATTCCATTCAAATCCGATTTCCTCAAGTCGACGAATTTTATGGGTATCGAGCCGTCTCTGTCTATAACTTTTACGCTGCGTGCCTACCCACTGCGCCAACTGTGGATTTTCTGGCCATCTATCGGGTACCATACAGTCGCCGTGTTCTGCCTTGTAGGCCACGAGTTCTCGAAAGCGCCGTTCCCATGCCGTGAGGTGCGGATTCCACTCGAATCCAAGCGCTTCAAGTTTCGCAATGCGCTCGGCAGAGAGGATGCCTTTTCTGTAATGACTACGCTGATTGGCGACCCATGTACCGAGCCCCACTTGAGTTGCTGGAACATTACAGTGGCCGTATCTTTTTTTGTAGATTACGAGTTCAGCGTACCAGCATTGCGGCAATGAACGTTTTGCCAAGACCGGAGGCGAGCACGA
>CAZWRL010000004.1:0-17713 GCA_964636345.1 uncultured Gammaproteobacteria bacterium
CTCAAACTCACCAAACCAAACGCATACCCCATTAAAACCTACAAAAAAGCGGAGACCGATCCCCTTTCGGCTATTACCAACCCTTTGAGCCAGCTTGAAGAGGGCGACGCGGCGGTTATTCAGCTCACCGTTCGTTCGGCGCATAAAAAATGGCGGAGCGCGGGTGTAGCCATGGCCAAGCAAGCAACGCGTGGCGGGGGCTTTGATAAAAAAAGCGGACTTGGCGGGCTGGGCTCCGAATTTGCCAAAGCGGCATTTGGCGGCGGTCAATCCTCACAACAGCAGAACACTCCACAACAACCAAAACAACTCACACAAATGGAGCAAGAATTGGTGCGCGGCATTGAAGAAAAGGCGAGCAAGGCCGGTATGGATGTGAATATCCGTATTGTGGTCTCGGCAAGTGATGAACTGAAAAGCAAGCGGTATCTAGATAACATTGTAAACGCGTTTAGTCAGTATAATTTGTATCAATACGGCAACACGTTTGCCGCTGAAATCCCCAGCAATCAAAAAAATATTATCCGTGATTTTATCTACCGCAGTTTCAACGAGCGTCGCGGTTTTGTATTAAATACGGAAGAAATGGCAAGCATTTTCCATTTTCCGCTTTCCATTACGGAAACGCCGGGCATCAAGTGGCTTGAAGCGCGTATCGCGCCACCGCCGGTTAATTTGCCTACGGAAGGACTGCGGCTCGGACGCGTGCTCTATCGCGGCGAAGAAAAAGTGGTGTTTATGAAACGCCCGGATCGCCAGCGTCATTTTTATCTCATCGGCAAATCCGGTTCCGGTAAAACAACGCTGATGAAAAATTTGGCGTTCCAGGATATTAAAAACGGCGAGGGCGTGTGCATTATTGATCCGCACGGCGACTTTGCGGAAGAAGCGCTCGCGCAGGTGCCGGAAACGCGGATTGACGACGTGATTTACTTCAACCCCAGCGACATTGAACGTCCCATGGGGCTGAACATGCTTGAAGCAAAACACGAGGACCAAAAGGATTTTTTGGTGCAAGAAATGGTGACTATTTTTTACCAATTGTTCCCGCCGGAAATGATTGGCCCCATGTTTGAACATAACATGCGGAACGCCATGCTGACGCTGATGGCGGACATAGAAAATCCGGGCACCATCGCGGAAATCCCACGCATATTTTCTGATGAGGAATTTGCGGCGCAGTGGGTGGCAAAAGTGACGGATCCGGTGGTGCGATTGTTTTGGGAAAAGGAAATGGCGCAGCAAACGGCCAACACGAAGGCGGAAATGCTTGGCTATTTGATTTCCAAAGTGGGTCGATTTGTGGAAAACGCCATGTTGCGAAATATCATCGGACAATCGCATTCCGCCTTTGATTTCCGCGAGGTTATGGACCAAAAGAAAATTCTTATCGTGAATTTAGCCAAAGGAACCACGGGCGAAGTAAACGCCAACCTGCTGGGCATGATTTTGGTTGCCAAACTACAAATGGCCGCGCTGTCACGAGCAAATATTGAAGAATCCAAGCGTCATGACTTTTATCTCTACATTGACGAATTCCAAAACTTCACCACCCCTTCCATCGCGACTATTTTGTCTGAAGCGCGTAAATATCGCTTGGACTTGATTATCGGCCACCAGTATCTTGGTCAGCTTGCGGAAAAAGGCGATACCAAAATTCGCGATGCCGTGCTTGGCAACGTGGGCACGATTGCTTGTTATCGCATTGGCCCCGAAGACGCGGAGGTGTTGGCAAAAGAATTTGCGCCGGTCTTCTCCGCTCATGACCTCATCAACGTTGAAAAATACACGGCCTACATTAAACTCTTGATTGACAGCACCGCCGCGCGGCCGTTTAATCTGCGCGTGGACAAGCCAGAAAAAGGAAACCAGGAACTCGCGGATGGCATCAAAGAACTGGTGCGGCTGAAATATGGCCGCGCTCGCCAATTGGTTGAAGCGGAAATTATGGAACGCACGCAACTGGGTGCGTCCGCGCCAACACCCGAACCGGAACTTGCAAAATCGGCATTGTGATCTCATCCACACTCCGTCCACATTTCATCCACCAAAAAGATCCCGACAACACGGGATTTTTTTGGTATACTTGCATGCATGCATGAACCAACATTAAAATCGCTTCAAGAAATTTTTGGGGCGCCAGCCGAAAAAACGGAGCGGCCACAAGAGACACTACAAGAACTGATTACGCAAACACGTGCGCTCCTCCATAAACTGGAACAACACATGGCGAGAAATCCAGTCCGGATTGCTTCGTCATATTCGCCCTTCGACTCCGCTTCGCTTCGCTCAGGGACAAATATTCCTCGCACTGACGGCACGACGATTGACGGCGTTTTTGACGGCACGCAAATGATCGCAGATGATGGCGCCATCTATCCGGTCCCTGAAAATTATGCGTCAAAATCAAAATTACTTGAGGGCGATCTGCTACAACTCGTTACCACGTCTGATGGTCGCACGTACTTTAAACAGACGAGTCGCGTGCCGCGTCACGTCAAAAACGCGCGGCTGGAACATATTGAAGCCAGCCACGGATTTGCGCGAACGGACGACGGCAAGGGTTATCAAATTCTGTTGGCTCCCCTGCGTTTCTTCCGCGTCAATCCGGGCGAACAATTAACCATTGAAGTACCGGAGGCGGGAGGCATCTGGGCCGCGGTTGTTGGCAAAATTGAATCATGGTACACTAGCCAAACTTATGCCGGCACTGTACCGAACGTATAGACCACAAACGTGGGGGGCGCTTGTAGGACAAGAAATCATTGCGCGTACGCTCCAAAACGAGATACGCACGGGCCGCATCGCCCATGCGTATTTGTTTTCCGGGCCGCGCGGCGTGGGGAAAACAACCACCGCGCGTCTCCTTGCGAAAACCGTGAACTGTACCGGCCGCGGCGAGAACGCAGAACCGGACAGCACGTGTGACGCATGCCGCGCTATTGGTGAAAATCGCGCGCTTGACATTATTGAACTTGACGCGGCCACCCATACCGGCATTGACATGGTACGTGAAAACATTATTGAAAACGCCGCGGTGCGCCCCATGCAACTGACGTATAAGGTTTTTATCATTGACGAAGTACATCGCCTTTCTCCCAATTCCTTTGACGCGCTTTTGAAAACACTTGAAGAGCCCCCCGCTCATGCGATGTTTATTCTTGCCACCACCGAATTGCACAAGGTGCCGGAAACCATTATCTCGCGCTGTCAGCGTTTTACGTTTCACCACATTGCGCCTGACGTCATGCGCGCGCGCCTTGAAGACATTGCGGCGCAGGAAAAGAAAACTGTTGAGGACATCGTGCTTGAAACGATCATCGCGCGCTCCGGCGGCTGTATGCGTGACGCGGAAAGCATTCTGGATCAACTGTTTTCGCTTGGCGATACTATTGGTCCGGATGAGGCGAATCTCGTCCTGCCGCAATCGCAGGGCGCGCATGCCTATCCGTTTATTCGTATAATGCTTGCCGGCGATACCAAAACAGCGCTTGAAACCGTTAACCAACTGGTAACGCAGGGCGTATCGCTTGAACCGTTTAATCGCACGGTCATTGAGATTCTCCGCGCGCTTCTGGTGTCACGTTTCGCGCCCACCATGACATTCCCCTATCTTGAGGGTTTTCAGCAAGAACGAGCCGCGCTCACGGAAACCGCGATGGCGCACACAACGGAGGCGCTCCAGGAAATGCTCACCGCGTTTTTGGAATCACTTCCCGCCTTAAAAAACACTTCGGTGCCGGCGCTCCCGCTTGAACTCGCCATCGTACGGATTGCCTCCGTAGTGAAAAAACCGGAGCAGATGCCTGCGCCCGCGTATCCGGCACCGCAAGAACCAAAAGAAAATCCAAGACACGAGTACCCAATTCTGACGCGCGAGCAGACAACCGAAATTCTAAATCAGCTCACCGCGGACATGCAAAAAACAAATCCGTCGGTGGCGCTTATTTTGCGTAACACCAGCGCCGTGGGAAGCATGGGTGACGCATTTGTGCTTGAAGTTGCCTTTCCGCTCTATCACGATCAATTAATGGGAAACGGAAACCGCCGCTTGATTGAAACGCAATTATGTGCTAGAACAGGTACGCCGTGGAAATTGACGTGCCGACTCGTGGATAAAGAAGCCGCGACGGAACTCAATACCGCGGAAGCAGGATCGCTTGCGGGAGAAATCGCCGCGGCATTTGGCGGTGAAGTGAGTTAATATTATTCGGGGCTCGTCTAATGGCAGGACTGCAGATTCTGGCTCTGCATATCGGGGTTCGAATCCCTGGCCCCGAGCAAAAAATACCATCCCGATCTATCGGGATGGTAAACGTATCCTAGAAATGTACTCCGGCGATGGCAAGCGCGGAGAGCGACAGCGCGTTATCCAGCTCGCCCGCGGTAACCAGATGACGGATGTCGGCGGGTGTTGCAAGCCAGGTGCCGCCAATCATTTCAAGATCCTCGGTATGCTGGCTTTCTACTCGCGCAATCTCCGCGTCCACCACATACTGCGCATGCGGGAAAAACGCGGGATTCGCGTTCACGCGGCCGGCAATCCGTGCGTTGCGAACAACGAAACCGCCTTCTTCCATTGCTTCAAGCTTTGCGCTTTTCAAAACGAACGTGGCGAGATCGCGTTCATCTGACGGCGGGGCAAGACCCTGTGGCAACTCCCAGCGCCACGCGCCAAGCGTCCTGAAAAGCTCGTCCCACTTCCCCTGCTCTTCCAATTCCTTCACATACTGACCCGGCGTGGCGGCGATACGCTCGCCAATCAACCGCCAATTCTGCACCAGACCAACGCGTTCTCCGGAGCCTGCGCCAGCTCGGCTCGTCAGGGACCCAAACCGGCACACCACAATGGCGCCGGGGTTCTCAATCAGCACGGGCTGGTCATAAAGATCTTCAAGACGCGCATCAATCATCTTCTGAACGACCGCACGCATGACGGCAAACCCCATGGGATTGATGATGCCACCATATCCATATACGGAAGATCGCCAACCAACGAGGGGTTTACCAAACACATTCTGGAGTGGCTCCGGTCGGCGCACATCCTTTAGCGCCAACAACCGTAACGCACCAGCACAATCAGTACGGAGTGCTACCACCTCGCTCCTCCTTTGCTCATGGCTACCAAAACCCTACCACAGGCCTGTCTGGGTGTCAATATAGATTTTTGTAGGTACTCTCATTACGCAATCTTACACTATCTATCAAACATCCTCCGTCTTTCATATCACGATGAAATATAATTCTAAATCGCCCTACACGAAGTCGGTAAAATTCGGCATGGGCTATCTTTGTCACTGAGAACCCGCGGAGGTCGCCGCGGGCAAGTCGCGTAATCGCCTGCTCTAATTTCATGCGTTCCTTTCGGTCAACTTTCCGGAGCAATTTTTCAATCGCATCCATACACTAGAGGGAACGATTGATCCTGCGAAGCATCGCGAGAAAATCTTTTGCAGGGATCCCTTTACCCTTATTATCGCGAACCGCATCAAAAATCGTCGTGTACCTCTGCGCTTCTTCAATCTTTTTTAAATCAAGCGGTCTAATCTCAAGCACGTCCCCCATTACTTTAACAATAAAACGATCCGTGGTGACTCGCCGACGCCACGTAACGGGAAGGGTAATTTGACCCTTGCTGGTTGCCTTAACGATCGTAGTCATACGTTGTATAAAAATATTACATTCTTACTTTATTACTTTCATAACACGCCGTCAAGTGGATACCATTACGCTTAAACTAAAAGACCCCGGATAGCCGGGGCCTTTTTTGTCTCGCTATACGTTACGCCACCACACACGCATCCTTAATCTTGTACGTCCCCAGGAACTGGGAAACGGACATGTCATCAATACTCTTATTCCATGTCTTGCCAAATAACTTGGCGGCATCCATTTCATCTTTCACATGACACGCGCTTCCATCGGCCCGGATGTTATAGGTCTTTGCGTCATCAGGCACTTTAATCATGCGTGTGCCCGGCTTATAGGGCATAGATGGACCCCATGCCAAGAACGAAATCTGATCTTTCATCACCCGCTTAATGCCCACGCGATTAAACGCCGGGAACCAAGACAAGAAGGTCTTTTCATTGGGGAACGGCCGCTTGTAGCCACCGGTAAACCAGTACACGGAAGCGCCGGCGGTTGCGTCTTCAATCATGAAGAGATCACCTTCTTGCAATGCCGCGATAGCAACGGGTGTGAAGTTAGGAACAATGGGAGTTGCTGAAATAGGGGCAATCACTTCCGGCACTCGCTTCAATTCAAGTAATGGAACTATCGGAACCGACACTTTTGGCGCCTCTTGAGGTGCCACGGGTGCTGTGGGCTCCTTTGGCGGCGCGGTCTTTTCTGCCGGCGCCACCAAACTAATACTCTTACTCTGCGCCGCACTCACCACGCCGTCAATACTTGTAAATTGGAACCACAGGGTCTTAGCGCCAATTCCTTCACTTAACGTGTATGCAATTGGCGTCCCTGGATTAGCCGGATTTTCAGCCATTGCAAGATCCGCCTGACTTAGAGCAATTTTATAGCGATAGAGGTTGCTTCCGGTAAACGTGATGAGGATATCGCGCGTTAGGGTGGTGCCACTGCCATCGCCAAGTTTAATAGCGGTAACCGACGGCGTAGCTTTCGTAGCCGAGCTACCACCTGCTTGGTCTTGACTAAACTGGTTGTAGGTCAACGTAACCTGCGCCGATGTTGATGCAGTGCGATCAGAAGCCCAATCTGACGTACGTGTGGTGTACCCGGACTTGACAAACTGAACGGTGCGAGAGGTATTTGCGACCGGAATCGCGCAATAATACACACCCGATGTTCCGCTTTCAGTACAGGTGGTTCCGAATCCATCACCGCCTTTAACCGTAGCACCCGTAACAATACTATTGGAGTTGCCGAGCAGTGTCACCACGTTGCCATAGACAATGCCATTAGATGAGGTGAGTACAACGGCGCCCTGCGCAGTGTTGCTTGCCGAACGGTTGCTTGCGAGCGCAACGGTCGTGCTCACATAACCATCTGCCTGCATGTCAAAACCCTGCGCAACCGTGTCGTCATCAGCCAAAAGCACCGGACAAAAGGCAACATTACTCGCAATGAGACAGTCAACATCATTGGCGCCCGCGCTCACGTGATCCGGTGTTACCGCCGTTCCAATGACCGCGCTCACAATAGTAATCTTATGACTGAAGTCAATACTGGAAACCGTGGTAGTTGCAACCGGAGCAGCGTTACCATCGCGATTGGGCGTATCTCCGGTGACATCTTTGACATACCCATCAAGCTGAATATGAATATCGTCAGTACCGCCATCACCGGCAACCAAAACCGGACAAAAGTAGGTTCCGGTATTCGTACTCTCCTCATTACACGTTATGCCCCCGGCTGAAACCGCTGCTCCCGCAAGCGGCGCGCCATCTGACTCACGTTGGGTTTTTACCATGTGGCTAAACAGCAAACCACGGACCGTGTTAGTAGCGGTTGTTCCAATATCGGCAGCTACTCCCGTGCTTGAAGCAAATGTGATAAGTGTCTGTGTGCTGGAAACCGGGGAGATGCTAAGTAACCCGACGTTGGTGGTGGTAGCGGCCACATAACCATTTTCTGCCACGGCAAGTGCAATAGCAGAGCCAGTATTACCAAAAAGTGAGGCGCCTGCGAGCGTTGTTGAAGCGGCGATACCGTTTAACGTAATGGTATCTAAATCAGAATGGGTAAAGGCCGTGCCCTCTTGATCAGTAACCACCACTCTCACCTGATAGAGCATGGTTGAGGTGATGGCATTTAATTCATCCGTTTCATGAGAACCGCCCGGTAGCGCGGTAAGGGTAACCATGCCGGATTTTTCCAGCGCGTAAGCAATATAGGAATCACCCGCGCCGCAACTTGCACCCGCAGGCGCTGCAACAAACAAAGTGCCGGTAGCGCTGGTTGTCCCAAGTCCCTGTATGGTACCGCCTGTACAAGCCAAACTGACCGCAACGCCTGAAAGGGCTCCACCGCCTGATTGAGCAGAGATGGTGAATTTCAAATCTCCTGGCTCGTCAGCATACGCGGACTGCGCGCTCAAAATAAAAAACAAAACCGTTGCGACAAGCACCGTCATGGCCTGCAACAACAGTTTCATGGGCATGCTGATTACGCCAACACGCCCGAAGCTGTACTCTTGCATAAGATATGAGTAAAGATGATTTAATTTTTTCTTTTTACCTGGCAATAGTATAGCACAGAACCCGCAGGGCTGTATTCAACACACAAGGCCATTTATCCCCAGATACTACCCGTAGTGCTTCTGCTTGCCAAAAACACCAAAAGACGATAAACTACAAAAACATTCCGGGATCGTCTAACGGCAGGACACCAGGTTTTGGTCCTGGGTATCGGGGTTCGAATCCCTGTCCCGGAACGACAAAAATCGCCAACCGCTCCCCGCCTTGTATGGGGCGGCCTTTTGCATCCTGCAATAAATCCGCGAGCGCACTCATCAAAAGCGCGTACGGATATCTATAATTCCGTCCGCGCCCCACGCCCGGCTCCTGCGTAATAAATTCCTGCGTCGCGTCATCGTAGCCGGTGATCAACAGTGTGTGATAGGTAGGCCCCGGACGCCTAAAGTACGGATTGCCTTTCTTCAACGTCCTCCCCCACGCTGGTATCACCACCGGCAGGCCTTGATCTATGTGTTCTTTAATCTCTTCGATGGATGGATCGCGCACCAAACGCGCTTCAAAGGGAAAATACTCATTGATGAGCCGGGCAATAGTGCCAACGTTAGTATCCTTATCATACCCCAGCACCCGCCGCTCCAACGCCACAATATCTAAGATGCGCTTATCCGCCTCATTCGCTGGCATCCGATCCCGTGTATCATGCTTAAAATACGCGTCAAGCATCACCACAACCGCCTCCTCGCACGCATCTTCATACGGTTGCACCCAGCGTGAATGCGGCGCTTGGAGCACAAACGGCACCGCGATACCGGCCGCGCGCGTGCTTTCCGGCATCAAAAAAGCCACTGCCGAAAGCGGTAACAGAACGAACACCACGAGCGCGCATGCTACGCCCGCAAATATTTTCGCATTGCGAGTCCGCTTGATAGCCATGTTAATAAGAGTACCCCAAGCGCCTGATACAAAAATACCAGCCAGTGCGAACGGAAATATTCCGTAAGCGAAAAACCCGCGTTAAAAACGGTTTGAATATATCCATCAAGAAAACCGAGCGACGCAAAAATGATTCCCGCGGCCACACCAATGCTGACTACCGTGTACATCACGCCGTTCAGCAAAAACGGCGCGCGAATGAACCCGTTGGAGGCGCCCACCAATTTTTTAATGCTAATTTCCTCGCGTTGCGTGTAAATGGCAACACGGATGGTGTTAAAAATAATCAAAAAGGCAATCACGATAAAGAGCGCGCTCACTCCCAGCATAAATTGTTCCACACGCTTCGTAATTAACTGCAGACGTTCTATAAAACCCTGGTTGTTGTCAAAGGTTTTGCCTTCAATAATTTTTTGGAGCTCCGGCGTGTTTAACGCGCCGAGCACGGCCGTGTATTGTCCCGGCTCAAACGTAGACACCACAATAGTCGGCCCAAGCGGATTTTCGCCCAACTCATCAAGCGAAGCAAGAATGTCTGGATTATTTTTATGTTTTTCCCGGAACGCGGTCAGCACCTCAACGCGCGTCTTCAGCGTCAAGCTTTTCACCTCCGGAAACGTACGCAAAAATTCCTGCACCTCTTGCACCTGCTGGTCCGTGGCCTCGGGAGAAAAATAGATACCTGCGTCAATTTTTTCTTTAACGGTTGCCACCGCAAAGCGCGTCATAACGCTCATCGCAAGAAAAACATTGAACGAGAGCAGTGTCACAATTAAAATGGTCACGGTCATAAACGACAACCCCAGATTGCGCCAAATGTTTTGGACCGCGAACTTCACCACACGAATGGCTGAATAGATGATCATAGTTATAATCTATATTTTCCGTGTTTAACATCGCTCACCACTTCCCCATCTTCCAAGACAATCACGCGTTTCCCCAAGCGATTCACAATATCTCGGTTGTGCGTCACCAAAAGTACGGTGGTGCCAAACCGGTTAATGCGTTTTAAAATTTCAATCACTTCGTCAGTGTTGATGGCGTCTAAATTGCCGGTTGGCTCGTCAGCCACAATAATTTTAGGCCGATGCACCAGCGCGCGCGCGATGACCACGCGTTGCTGTTCGCCGCCGGAGAGCTGTACCGGATATTTGTGCGCCTTATCCTCCAGCGTGACAATTTCCAACAGTTGCGGCACCACGCGCCGAATGTGCGCGGGCGGCGCGCCAGCCACCTGGAGCGCGAACGCGATATTTTCAAACACCGTGCGCGACGGCAATAATTTAAAATCCTGAAAGACCACGCCAATCTGGCGCCGCAAGAGCGGAATATCCCTCTGACGAATCCGGCTGATGTTCCATCCGCCAATTTCAATGGTGCCGCGCGTAGGGCTCTCTTCGGCAATCAAGAGTTTCGCAAGCGTGGTCTTGCCGCTTCCAGACCTCCCCACAATAGACGCAAATTCACCTGCTTCAATCTGCAGGTGAATATTTTTAAGCCCCACCGTCCCATCGGTATACAATTTTGAAACACCTTTTATGGTGATCATGCGGGAATAGTATAACACGTTTTTGAGCCGCCTCGGGGAATTGAACCCCGGACCTACACGTTACGAATGTGTCGCTCTACCAACTGAGCTAAGGCGGCGTAGAGCGGGTGAGGAGAATCGAACTCCCCTCTCAGCCTTGGGAAGGCCGCATACTACCACTGTACTACACCCGCTTACAACTGACGCGAAGCGTCATCTTTATCAAAGAAATACCACCACCATTTTTGCCACGAGGGCGTGGTTGATCGCTCTCCAAGAGAGCGCGTTGATGTACTCGCAAGCGCGGTGTCCACCACGATAACACGTTCCCCAGATTTTTTCAAGTTGAGTTCCCGGCGCGCCACGTCTTCCACATAGGCGTCGCTTTTTACATAGTCCAACAAATCCAGCGACTCTAAACGCGTGCGTTCCAGGGTGTCAACCTTTGCTTGCAACGCTTTAATCTGCTGACGAATTTCATAGTCCTTGTAAAACGCGCGGCCAAATGAAATGGCCACAATCAGCGCAATCAAAAATGCGCCAAGTAAAAAAAAGCGTGACGTAAAAATGCGTACCACAAGCGATGTAGTTTCGCCCCTACTCATGGCATGAAGTATATCAGCACTTGACAAATTACGGAAGGTGTGATAAACAAAAAGCAGGTAGAAAGCCAAGGAGAAATGTGATGGAACTGGCGCTCACCGTGCAGGGACAGGCGGGAATTCCGCAAAAAACGAAACGCGCGATGCAGGAACTCTTGTATGCACTCCTGCAGAAGACGAAAATCACAAACGGAGTGTTTACAGTACGACTGCTCGAACAGGTGAAGGGCACAACGCATCGTCAAGGGCTTGCACACGTAGATGTGCGTCATACCGACGTTACGGGAGTGCATCTCCGAGCCCAGCCCGGCGACAACAAGACGTCGTACACGATGGTCATTACGCCGCCTTCTGACATCAGCGCAGAAGACCTTCGCAATCACCTTGCAAAAGCGGTGCGCAATGCAAAGATGAGTTCTGGACAACGCAAGCCAGTTGCGGCAATGGAAGCCGCGTTCCAGAAGATGGTGGCCCTGTGCCGTCTGATGGATGGACAGCCGTTTAGCACCGCGGCGATCACCACGGAGATCGCCGAAAAGTGCGGGTACGAAAACGCAAGGTCGCTCATCTCCGCCATCAGAAGATTCAAAGGAAACGGCTCATACGTCACCTATAACGGTATCCAGCACTCGTTCAACGAAGACATTCTTGCTGAAGCATTCCCGGAACGTGGGGCTGACTGCACTCATGCCGCGATGCCGACAGCGCCACAGCAACTGGACACGGCGCATGACGCGGAAACGAAAGAAGAACTTCCGGACGATGAGACCGCGTCAACGGTGGCATTTTTGCTCAACGGCATGACGCCACTTCTCCAGACCGCGCTTCATCTTATCGCCGAAGGCGATAGCGTCCACACGGTAACCGTGCCTGATGGCAACGGCGGACATCCTGAAACGCGTCTTGGGGGTGGTAAACTCGGCCTCAATGAGGACGAGTACGACATCGTGTTTCCTGTGCTTGAAATCGCAAAGATTCTTCGCGCGCTGCCGGAACCGGGCAAGGACGGACATACGGTTTTTTCCGTCAACATGGCTCTCGTAAGCGCCGTTGTCAAGCAACTGAAGGTGGAAACAATGGAGGCCCCGGCTAGCACGACGCCGGTTTCCACTCGCGAATCACTGCTGGCGCTTGAAAAAGCGCTACATGATATTGTTGAGCGGAGGATGTCGCTTCTGGAAGCGCGCGAAGCGCAACACAGTAAACTGCTGGATCTTGAAGAGTCGGTGCGATACCTCACAGAACACATCACCAAACTCGAAGCACAACTGCGTATTCTACGGCGACAACACGCGCAAGATACTAATGCGCTCGACAGCCTGAAGAGCAAACTTGCTGGTGGCGAGCGGCAGGATGAGCTCCTCGCCTACGAGGAAGCACGTTTGCGTGACGAACACCAAAAGCTCTCCGAAGGCGTGGTACGTGACGCCCTCGCAGAGCTTAAGGAAAGATTGACGCCGGATCAGCTGGAAATGCTGAAGGCACAGCTCACATAGTACTCACGGAGCGGACACGCACTGGTTGTTGACAGCGCATCCGCTCCTTTTTATTTTCTATCAAGACGATTAATCGCCGCGCGTGCCACTTCCCTATCATCCCATGGGATTTTTTTACCACCCGCGATACAGATTGCCTGTTCGCACCCCTTGCCAGTGATCAACACCAGATCGTGAGGCCTTGCCATGCTGATTGCTTGTTCAATAGCCGCGCCACGGTCAATGAGACGAAAAAGATTTTCTTGATCTACTTTCCCCGCCGCGCGCGTACCCTCTGCAACCGCACCAATGATCTCCATAGGATCATCATCATAAGGATCTTCATTAGTAACAAAAACAATATCTGCATTTTCACCAGCTATACGCCCCAACACCGGCTGACGCGCCTTGTCACGCCCACCGCCGCAAGAACCGAGCACATGGATAACGCGTCCATGAGGTATAGTTCGCACCACCTCATATAATTTCTCAAGCGATGCAATTTCCGGCGCATAATCCACTATCACGGTAAACGATTGCCCCTCATCAATTTTTTCCATGCGGCCGGGTACGCCGGATATTTTTCTCAAACCTTCAGTGCACACCTCAAGTGTTATTCCTTGCGCATTAACTACCGCGATCGCCGCAAGCGCGTTATACACATTAAAAACGCCAGGAAGCGCTATGGTAAAATGCGTACCAAAAACATCAAACTCCGCGCCGTGCGCGGTGTTCACTATCCTCTCCCCAATTATTTCACCGAGTCCGGCCTCGCCTACCATTGTTGCCGGATTGGTCCCAAAAATAATTTTCTGATCAGCGCGAAATGACAAGAAATACTCCGCGTGTTCATCGTCGGCGTTAACGATGATGGTTTTTTGTACGTTAGTTCCGCCAAGCATTTTACGCGGCCGAGCCGTTAACCACGCAAACAACTCCCCTTTCGCTTTTTTATAATTTTCAAATCCGCCATGCGCTTCCAGATGTTCCGGCGTTAAATTGGTAAAGATGAGCGTATCATAATTGATGCCGCGGTGCCGATGCTGTTTAACACCTTCCGACGATGTTTCAATCACGGCGTACTGGCATCCCGCACGCACCATGTCGCGGAGTATGCGCTGTAATTGCAACCGGCCGAGCATCGTCATTTTTTTATCGTTCAGCCATTCGCGATCGGCAATCTTAAAAACCGCGGTGGAGGTAAGTCCGGTTTTAAACCCCGCGTGTTCAAGCATCTTGACGATAAGGTATCCGACGGTGGATTTACCGTTGGTGCCGGTTACACCAATCACCACGAGTTTTTCGCTTGGGAATCCATATAGTAAGGCGCCGATCGTAGCAAGCGCGCGGTGGTACAAACCAAAAAGGGGCGCGGGGAGCAACTTTTTAAGTATCATTTTCAGCATACCAAGAGTGTACCGTGTGTTGCCCCACTCTGCAACCTGTTGACAGACGGCCAATTTTGCGCTATAGTATGTTCATCTTTTTGGGTCGGTAGCTCAGCCGGTAGAGCAGCTCCCTTTTAAGGAGAAGGTCGTGGGTTCGATCCCCACCCGACCCACCAAATAAATATCCACTCATGAGTGGATATTTATTTTGCCGGATTGGTTACCGGGGATCAAACGGACGCGAGAGGCGCCGAGCAAGTGCAGGCGTTAAAAAAACAGCGAAAAGGCACCGAGACGATTGAGTACGTAGATAGTGAGCGCGATGGACACCAACGCGCCGAACGCAAGTCGCGCGCCAAAAGTATATCCCCCTGCCGGCCTCGCGCCAAAGAACGTAGAGAGGCCAATGAGCCCGATAGGACCAAAAATTGAAAAAACCAGAGCGGCACCGGCGCCCTGCTCTTTTTATGCCTGTGGATAACAGGGAACAGCCCCTCTTGACAGGCCGCGTTTGTGGTCATCTCCACTCCCCATTATAATACCCCTACCTTATTTTTAGCGACTATCCTATGGACACCTGCGAAGGGTGCGGCAACCCAATGGGTGAATGCACTTGCCCGGAAGAAGGAAAAGCAGAAGAAGAGTCCCGATAGTATCGGGACTCTTCTATTTCGCGATAATTTTTTCCAATTCCTCAATAAATTTCTCGCCTTCCGTATCAAGAAAGACCGCGCTGATATTTTTGCTTAATTGTTCGCGTCGCGCGGAATTGTCAAGCAACTCACGAATAGCATCCGCAAAAGATTGCGATGACACCGTTCGTTCATCAATAACCTCAATCGCTTTGCGCCGCACAAAAAATTCAACATTTTTCTCTTGATGACTGTCCGGAATGGGCATAATGAGCGCCACCTTCCCCGTGGCAGACATTTCAGACAGTGACGCAAAACCTGCGCGCGATACCACCAAATCCGCGGACGCCATCGCGTATGCCATTGCCTCTTTAATAAACGTGTAGGGATGATACTGCTCGTATTTTTCTGCGAGCTCTTTAGTTATCTCGCCGGATTTATCTTTTCCAGTAATGTGAATCACCTGACAAAACTGCACCAATTGGCCGAGTGCCTTTTCAACCAAGCGATTCAACGCCGCGGCGCCGGTGCCGCCGCCAAACACAAGTACCACGGGAATCGCAGAATCTAATTTTAATTTTTCAATTCCCTCTTCGCGCGTATGTTGCAACATTTCTTCACGCGCTGGATTGCCCACCACCACCGTCTTCTTTTTGGGGAAAAAATTTAATCCTTCCGGAAGCGCCACAAAAATGCGCGTGGCAAACCGCGCCATCAAACGATTCGCCAAACCAACTTCCAAATCCTGCTGATGGATCACTGAAGGAACGCGAAGCAACCACGCGGCCCAATGGAGCGGTACACTCACATAGCCGCCGGCTGAAACAACTAAAGCGGACCGACGACGAATCAAGAAAAAAAGTGACTGCCAAAAACCAAAAAAAATAAACACGAGGTCAAGCAGATTGTATACCGAGAAGTACCGTCGTAATTTACCGGAAAAAATGGGAACAAAGGGAATACGATACTGGGAGATCAATTCCTCTTCAGGGCCGCCGCGAGTACCAATCCACCAAAAATCAAAATCAGGACGCAGGCGCTTCCAGCGCGTAAACACGGCAAGGAGCGGAGAGACCGAACCAAGGGTTCCGCCGCCTGAAAAAATGATTATTTTCCTTTCTTTCATACCGGTTTGGTATACGCGGAAATCCGCGCGGCGATGCCCGCCGCCGCAAGCGCGGACAAGAGCGCCGTGCCGCCATGGCTCACAAAGGGGAGCGGCAGACCCGTTATGGGTAATAATCCTACCATAGCTCCGATATTAAGGAAAGATTGCGCCAAAAACCACACGCCAATGCCAAAAGCCGTAAGCCGCCCAAACGTATCCGGCGCCGCGCGGGCAATACGCAGGAGTCGAAACCATACGAGGAGTATCAAAAGGATGACACTCGCGGTTGCCACAAACCCAAGCTCTTCACCAATAATAGCGAAAATGGAATCAGAGGCAACTTCCGGCAGATATTGAAATTTTTGTCGCGAATGCCCCACTCCCTCGCCAAACCATCCACCGGTTCCCAGCGCCAGAAATGACTGATTAATTTGATACCCCGCTCCTTGCGGATCAAGTTCCGGATGCAAAAATGTGGTGAAACGCTCCACGCGATACGGCGCGCTTGCCACCAAGAGCCCAAACACCAGCGCGCCACCCCCCAAAAGCACCGCGATATGTTTCAAACGCGCGCCAGCGACAATCACCATGCCAAATGAGATGGCAAGCACAATCGCGAGCGTCCCCACATCTGGCTGAATCGCCAAGAGCGCCGTCGACACTCCAACCGGAAACAAAAACGGGATGATGCCATGCCACATGGTTTGTAGTGGTTCTCCACGCCGCGCTTCAAGAAAGCCCGCAAGAAATACAATGAGCGCTATCTTTAGTATCTCGCTGGGCTGAAATGAGACGCCGGAAAAAATCAGCCAGCTTTTCGCGCCGCCGAGCGTGGTGCCAACACCAGGAATCAAGACGGCAACCAACAAAAGAAGTGACAGAAGAAATATCGGCACGCGCGCACGAACAAAAACGCGATAGGGTAATCGGAGACACGCGATAAAAATCGCGATGCCCGGAATAAAACCAAACAACACCTGTCGTTTCAAAAAATAATACGCGCTACCGAATTTTTCAAAACCAACCGCCGCCGTTGCCGAGGCCAACATGACAAGACCAAATACGGTGAGGAGCATGATGCTCCCAATTAACACATAATCGGGAGCGTGAGCGCGGACAGCCATATCAAAATGGCAGAATAAAGGTGGGATCGGCAAGCGCGATAATCAACCCAATAATCGCGGATACGCCCGCGACCATCCAAAAACGCATGGTAACGGTATACGCTGGCCACCCTTTTGCTTCAAGATGATGATGAAGTGGCGCGACGAGAAATACTTTTTTATTCCGCACCTTTTTAGAGACCAGTTGAATAATCACGGAACCCGCCTCAAGCCACAACACAAAACCGATAATGGGGAGCAAGAGTACCGCGTTCGTGATAAACGCAATAACCGCGAGCGTGGTCGTCAGCCCTAAGATGCCAGTTTCGCCCATATAAAATATGGCTGGCGGCACATTGAACCAAAGAAACGCGAGGAGCGCTCCCGCCACCACCGCGCAAAATGCCGCGACATGATATTGCTGATGCGCAAACGCGATTGCTCCAAACACGCCAAACAAAATGGTAAACACGCCGCCCGCGAGCCCGTCAAGACCATCAATGATACTGGAAGAAAACAGCGCGAACATGACGATGATAAACAGAGGAATATACCACCACCCAATGGTGAGTTCTCCGACAAAAGGAATGTGGATGCTCGCCACGCCAAGTTTTGCGTAAAACCACCAGGCGCCCACGAGCGCGATGGCGCCGACGGTAATCAACCGATGACGAAACCGAATGCCGCCCCCTTGTTCAACCCGCCCGGCGCCGCGCACCACGAGCACATCATCAGCCAAACCAAGGAGTGACGCGGCAACCAGGGTAAAC
>CAZWRL010000004.1:17723-32749 GCA_964636345.1 uncultured Gammaproteobacteria bacterium
AAACAACGGAATCCACGTCTGCGAACGGCTGAAAAAATTGAGCCGCTGTACAAACGAATTCGGAAAAAATTCCGCCAAAAAGAAAAAGCCGAGCGCGAATACAAAGGTGGTGACCCAAATCAACACACCGGCCATGCGCGGCGTGCCCGTCTCTTTTTCTTTGTGCAGTTTGGTAAAGAACGTCAATGCGCTGCCATCCGGCCCTTCGGTGCGCGCTTGTTTTTTCCAAAATTTTCCCGCGTACAGATACCGCGCAAGCGCGGGCGCCCACAACATTCCCACAAAAAAGGCGAGCGTGGTAAGAACAAAAATGGGGATAATGCGTTCCAACATACTTAGGTATTTAACGCGACAAGCAGTGCGGCAACACCGAGGAGCGCTCCTTGTATCACAACCGTTGCGGTGATCGCTATGACGGAAAGCACGCGAAGTCGCATCCAAAACCACCAGACGAGCACGCTATTCACCGCCATAAACAAGACGCCAACCAAGGGCGGCACAAATGCCGCAAACCATTGCCCCAAAAAATCAACGCCAAAATGAATGTTGTAATGCAGAATAAAAAGATCGTCACTGGGACGAATCATCGCCGCTAAATATAACCACGCCGCACCATTCAAGACCAGCGCGAGGGCGTTCGGCATCCACACCAATTTTTCTCGTATCAGTTCGCGAACCGCGATTGTTGACATAGTATTAGGGAGAGTATACACGCCCTTCTGTTTTTAATCCACCGTCGGCCAGCCGTGTTTCCGCGCAACCTGTTTCAACGTGCGGTCAGGGTGGACGGCAATCGGATGACCAACTAAGGTCAAAAACGGCACATCGCCCGCGCTATCACCATAGCCGTAACTTTGCGATAAGTCAATGCCTGCGCGCCGCGCGAATGAAGACACCAGTTCCGCCTTTTTTTCCTTGTAACATAAACAGGTCACCCGTCCCGTATATCGCCGATGCCGATGCACCACTTCGGTTTCCAGCTGTGTATCAAACAGCGCCTGCGCGTGAAACAGCCGTTTGAATTCCCGCGCCAACGGATGAATGGCCTCGGATACCAACACCACCGTGTGCCCCTGTTCTATATGATCCTTCAGGAGCGCAAACACATGATACCGCACGCGCGCCAGCATTTTTTCATGCCACGCACGATCAACCAAATGGTTAAATTCGCCCACATCCCAGCCGTGTAATTGCATAAGTTCACACCGAACAGCCCGCTCGTGCGGCACCGTGTGCAGCCGTTCTAAAAATAACCAATACATGGAACGCACGAGATCAGTGCGATGAATCCGATGAAGCGCCAGCAGATACTGTATCAAATCAACGAGGGTAAAACCCTCATACACGGTTTGATCAATATCAACAAATACGCCAATTTTTGACGGCTTGCGCGCAAAATAATAACTGGGCAGATACCGAAGCGGCAGCATGTCCACGATGCGCTTCTCCAGTTGATCTCGGAGGCGTCTGATGTGCGCGGGATGCGCAAGCTCGCTTTTCTTCGGCGCGGGCAAAGGCGCACCTAAGTGCACCGTGATAGTGCCGGGACGCGTGTGATGTTCGTCAGGGAACGCTTCATCCGCGCCAATCAGGGCAACCGGAATAATGGGTACCTGCGCGGACGCGCTCATGCGCGTTGCGCCCGTATGAAAATAATGAAGGACATGCAGATATTCAATGTGGCCTTCAGGAAAAATAATCAACGAATACCCGCGCTGCGCCGCGCGCCGCACGCGTTCAAACGCTTCGTCTTTATCCGCCGTGCGCGGATATTTAACATCATCAAACACATCACGACGCACATCAATAGATCCCATTTTTTTCATCCAAAACGCCACCGGCCGTGGAAACACCGAAAGCGGAGCCGTAAACAGCGCCGCGCGAGCGCCGAGGAGTGAACACAGCATAAAGCCGTCAAGCGGCGAGGCGTGATTGGCGGCATACAGCACAGGATGAGACCGTTCAACATGTTCTTTTCCGCGCACCTGTATGCGCAAACCTGCCAAACGAAACGCAACCGCGCACACAATGCCACCCGCTTGACGCCACACTTCCGCGCGCCGTTCTTTTTGCAAAAATTTTTCAAAAACGAGCAGAAACGGTGTTTGGGCAACAACAAAAAAACCCATGACGGTCCGAAACCAGATATTGCGCAATCGTGATGCCTTGTGATGTACCATCCGCTCTTCAGTATAGCAAATAAAACGCGCGCCTCACAGCATCTTGACATCCCGAGGCGACCTACGCTATACTCTTTCCATTACTTTCATAATTAATTGATATGGCACATAGAAAAGCGGGCGGCTCTACTAAACTTGGCCGCGATTCCGCCTCAAAACGCCTTGGCGTTAAATTGCATGACGGACAAACCTGTCATGCCGGTGCAATCATTATGCGACAGCGCGGCTCGCGGATTCATCCGGGCGTGAACGTAAAACGCGGTGGCGACGATACGCTCTACGCGCTCGTCAACGGCAAAGTCAAATTTGCCACGCGTAAACGCAAGCGTTTTGACGGCACCTTGCGCACCGCAAAGTTTGTGAGTGTTGTGGCCGCATAATTAAAATCCCCCGCACGCGCGGGGGGTTTTAGTTAATAATGATTACCCTTCGACAAGCTCAGGGTATTTTTCACTGCTGTGAAAAATAAAAATTCACCCGGAGGAGCGATGGGCCGTATGCCACCGCTCCTCCGCGAGAGAACGCGCCGAGATTAAAGGCCTTCTCGACGGCACCCTCGTGCACACTCACCACCACTTCAAAAGCGAGGCGCGGCATATGTCCGGCTCATGGCGCTTACAGCCACCACTCGCACTGCCGTCTCCCAGAACAGACGGTAGACACTTTCTAGCCGGCAAACCTATCTCTGGCGGGAGGCACAGGCGTATACATAGTGTAGAACGACTGTTTAACGGTTGTCAAGACCCCGTTGTGCATATCTCATTGCCGCGACAATAAATGCCCTAAATAACGGATGCGGCCGCATTGGGCGTGACTTAAATTCAGGATGAAATTGCACCGCAACAAACCACGGATGGGCAGGCAGTTCAATAATTTCAACGAGATTTTGTTCTTGATAAACACCAGAAAATACCACTCCTGCTTTTTCCAGTTGCGCGCGATACGCATTGTTAAATTCATAGCGATGACGGTGGCGTTCTTCAATGTGCGCGCTGCCATACGCCGCCCGTGCGCGCGTACCGGGCGCTATCACGCACGGATACGTGCCCAAACGCATGGTGCCGCCATAGCGTTTGTTCACCAAATTTTTCTGTTGATAGGGATTCGCAATAATAATGGGATGTTTAGTATGTAATCTCACTTCCACGGAATGCGCGTCGCGGATTCCCGCCACATGCCGCGCAATTTCTACGCACGCCAGTTGCATACCATAACACAAACCAAAAAAAGGAATCGTATGTTCGCGCACAAACCGAATCGCGGCAATAATTCCTTCAATGCCGCGACTGCCAAAACCGCCGGGCACCAGCACGCCATCGTAGTCCTTTAATTCTTTCACGCGTGATGGTTGTTTTTCATACACCGTAGAATCAATCCACGTCAATTCAGGCCTGCAATTTTGAAACCACGCCGCGTGTTTAAGTGATTCAATCACCGAAATGTATGAATCCTTGAGGGTAAAATCTCCCGTGGCAAAATATTTACCAACCACAGCAATCTTGACGGTTCGTTTTGCGCGCTTAATTTTTTTGATAAACACGCGCCAATCTTTCATGCTACGCTCACGCGAAGGTATACCAAGTCGCTTCAATACCATAGCGCCCATACCCGCATCTTCCAACAAGAGCGGCACCTCATAAATAGAGGGCATGTCCGGCGCGCTGATAATCGCCTCGGGCGCGACACCGCACGATGTTGCCAATTTGTGCTGTCGCACCGCATCAATCAGCCGTTCACCGCGACACACAATAAAATCCGCTTGAATGCCCGTACTATTGAGTGTTCTGCTGGCGTACTGTGTTGGTTTTGTTTTCATTTCACCAACATTGGCGGGAATGGGCAGATAACTCACCAGCACAAACACCACGTCTTTGGGATTCCGCAATTTCATTTCGCGCGCCGCTTCCAAAAACAACAAATTCTGATACTCCCCGACGGTGCCGCCAATTTCTATAATGGTAACGTCTGCCTTGTTCACGCGCGCCGCGTTTTCAATCCGCCGAATAATTTCCTCCGGGATATGCGGCACCACTTCAACGCATTTGCCACCATACGCCATGGAACGCTCGCGTTCAATGACCGTTTGATACACGCGACCCGTGGTCATGTAATTGGTTGCGGTGAGTTCCGTATCCAAAAAGCGTTCATAATTCCCCATGTCCTGATCCGTTTCATCGCCATCGCGCGTGACAAACACCTCACCGTGTTCCGTGGGATTCATGGTTCCCGCGTCAACATTAATATACGGATCAGCTTTCACCGCGGTCACACGAAGACCATTGCTTTGTAACAGGGCACCCATTGAAGCGGATGTGATCCCCTTCCCCACTGAAGACATCACGCCACCCACCACAAAAATATATTTTCTTCGGGCCATAGATAAAGACAAGGGCGCCTTTTAGGGCGCCCCGGTGACAATGAGTTTAAGTTCCGCTTCCAGTCCGTGATCAAAACGAACGGTTGCCGCATATTCTCCCGGTGTTTTAATAGGCGTCATAGTCACCTGTGTTTTTTTGATATCAAACCCGCGTTCTTTCAAAAGTTGCGCCACCTTCTGCGCGCCCACCGCGGCATACAGCGTACCCGCGTCACTCGCGGTTTCTTCTACTTCTAGTTCATAACCATCTAATTGCGTGGCGAGTTTTTGCAGTGCCGCCAACTCTCGCTCCGAACGCCGGCGCGCCGCCTCACGTTCCGCTTCTGCCTCGGCAATGGCCTGCGCGGTTGCCGGTATGGCTAATTTTTTGGGGAACAATAAATTGCGCGCGTGTCCATCCGCAACATCACAAATGTCCCCACGCTCCCCCAGCGTCGGGACTCGTTGTAACAAGACCACTTTCATAGACCCGTTCCATTAAACGGAGTATAGCAGAGGGGTTTTACGCGCGCAACACCTTGTCAATATAACCATTTCCGTGGTACCGTTGCCCATATGAAGACAGGTTTTGTGGTGCTGGTGGGGCGTTCAAATGTGGGAAAGTCCACGCTCTTGAACACGCTCGTTGGCACTAAAATTGCTGCGGTAACTGAAAAGCCGCAAACCACGCGCTACGCCATTCACGGCGTGCTCACACTCCCGGAAGGGCAGATTATTTTTGTTGATACACCGGGGGTGTTCAAGGAAGTAAGCGGCGCGCTCACAAAAGCGTTAACCAAAACAATCGCGGATTCGCTTTCGGATATTGATGTCATTATCTATGTGGTTGACCCCACGCGATCAATCGGCGCGGAAGAACGCGCGGCGCTTGCCATGGTTCGTCACATCACCAAACCAAAGTTCCTGGTCATTAACAAAACTGACCTTCCCGAAGAAAAAACAATCTACCTCCCTGATTACCGCGCGCTTGCCGATGATTTTAACGGCATCTTTGAAGTATCGGCGCGCGAGGCGCGTCATATTAAACCGCTCATTGCCGCCGTGCTTGATGCGCTTCCGGAGGGCGAACCGATGTATCCTGAAGGCCAAACCAGCAACATCACGGATAGTTTTTGGGTGGCGGAAGTGATTCGCGAAAAAGTGTTCAACGCAACCGCGGATGAAATTCCCTACGCCACGCATGTTGAAGTGGACGCCATGGGCACCAAAAATGAACATTTGGTGATCACCGCGCGAATTTTAACAAGTGAGGAACGCTATAAAAAAATGCTGATCGGCAAAGGCGGACAAAAAATTAAAGAAATCGGCAGCGCCGCCCGCCGTGAACTGGAAACCGCCACCAACAAAAAAATCTACCTCGAACTTGAGGTAGATGTGGATCCGCACTGGGTAGAACGATTACGCTGATTAGCGACCTTTATTTACTGCGCGGTGTCCTGCCGATGATCTCAACGGTTCCTGCCTCGCAATCAATCACGAGCGCATCACCCTTGTCAACGGGCATGAAGGGCAATGCCACATCAAGTTCTTCGCGTCCAAAATATACGGGGAACTGTTCAACATACGGAAGGTGTGTAACCACGATGAGCGCGTCCGCGCGTGATTTGTGCTCGCGAATGAATGCAAGCGCGCGTGAAAAATCAAACGCATGCTCGTCATCCGCCAACCAAAGCGGCATGGTCTCAAAACCAACCCCAAGCGCTTCCGCGAGCCACGCAACGCTATCCGTTGCGCGGGGAGCAGTGGACGAAAAGAGCAGAACCGATTGTGAATCAATGCGTTCCTTAAGCAACCGGCTCAAACGGAACATTTGTTCGCGGCCGCTCGTGGTGAGCCGACCGTCCGGACCGTAATCTCCATGGCGCACCAGGATGAGATACTGCATGCGTGTTCCTCCTTGTTGCCAATCCTACAGTAAACCGCCCTTTTTGTCAACCGCGTGCATAAGCACCTGCACTGTATCCACGATGGTCTGCGTTCGCGAGTCAATCTCCACATTCACCCGGTCTCCTGTTTTTTTGAACCCAAAGGTGGTTATGCGGAGCGTTTCAGGAATGAGCCAGATAGTGAAGGCGCCGGCGGCTTTATCCACATCCACGATGGTCAAACTGGCGCCATCAAGCGCGATAAAGCCCTTTGGAAATATATATTTCATCCATTCCGGCGGCACATGAAAAGTGAGCACGTGATTATTTTCCGGATGATCAATGGCAACAATTTCCGCCGTGCCGGTAATGTGGCCGGACAACAGGTGTCCGCCAATTTCATCGCCAAGCGACGCCGAGCGTTCTATATTCACCTGATTACCTTCTTTTAATTGCCCAAGTGTTGTTTTAGCAAGCGTTTCGCCCATGAGATCAAAAGAAACGCGCGCGTTATCAATCTCGGTAACGGTAAGACACGCGCCATCAATGGCAACACTTGCGCCGCGTTGCAATCCGCGCACGCGATCTTCCGGAAACAAAAGGGTCATAACGGCGTGACCGCCCTCATGTGTGAAACTCACCACCGGAACGCAGGATTGTACGATACCAGTAAACATATTACTGACAAAGCACACGCACACGGGAAATGTCCTCTTCAATCTTCCGTAACAATTCCTCGCGTGAATGCACCCGCCGCATCTCACTCACGCGCTCTAAAACATAAACGTCCAATGTCTCGCCCACTAATTCCATTGCCTGATCCAAAAGATGCACCTCAACTTTTGGTTTTGCATCTGCGGAAAAATCGCCGCCAATCATGAGCGCGGCAGGATACCGCGCGCCACGGTATACCACAAAGGCGGCGTACACGCCGCCTTCAAGCGCTCTGGGATCGCAAGCAAGATTTGCCGTTGGATACCCGAGCATCCGTCCCTGGCCCAAGCCAGCAATAACGCGCCCTGAAAGTTTCATAACCCAACCCTACTCTTTCGCGCGCAACAGTTCAAGCGCCTTGACGACAAATCGCTCATCGTCGTCGGTTACCAGTTCATCCTTTTTGAATTCGGGAATCACCATGTCCGGCGTGATGCCCTCTTTGTTAATCTGACGATTTTTTGGCGTGAGCCATTCAGAAATAGTCAATTTGAGCGCCGAACCGTCTTCCAAAATCTGAAAATCCTGCACCGATCCCTTGCCAAAACTCTGTTGCCCCACAATCGTTGCGGCGCCGTGATCCTGCAATGCCCCCGCCATAATTTCTGATGCCGACGCCGAACCTTTATTTATCAGCACCACCGTTTTTACACCGCGCAACCGATGTCTGCCGTTTGAACGATACACTTGTTCTTCTTTATCGCGTGAACGTTCAATCACAATGGTTGCGCCATCCGGCAACCATTCACCCGTCATCTGCACCGCGGTTTGCAAAAAACCACCCGGATTATTCCGCAGATCAACAATAAGTCCGCGCATGTCGCGACCCAAAAGCGCCGTGAGCGCGCTCTCAAATTCCGGCCACGTTTCTTCATTAAACTGATTCACTTTGATATACCCAATACGCCCCTCCCGCATGTTCCATTCCACACTTTTAATGTCAATGACATCGCGCGTAATGGTGATTTTTTGTTCGGTTTCTGCGCCATTGCGACGAATGGTAAGCACCACGGTCGTGCCGCGCGCGCCGCGAATAGCATTTACCGCCGCATCAAGCGTCATGACCGCGGTATCTTTGCCATCAATTTCCACGAGCACATCGCCCGCCATAATACCCGCGCGCTCTGCCGGCGAATCCGGCAACGGCGCCACCACGGTTAACACGCCATCCTTAATACCGATTTCAGCGCCGATGCCCTCAAAACTTCCGGCCAAATCTGACATAAACGCTTCCGCCGTCTTGGGCGAAAGAAACGCCGAATACGGATCACCGAGCGCCCCAACCAAACCCTCAAGCGAACCATAAAACAAATCCAGATCGTTTGTTTCACCGCCCACGTATTTCTTTTTCAACTGATCCCAGACATCCCAGTACAAACTAAACGGAACTTCGCGGCGCGCCGCCTGGCGCGTTTGAGAAAGTACCTGCGCGAGTCCAGGATCCTCACCCTGCAGGACCTGTTTCCGTAACGTAAATCTACCTTGGCCAATAAACAATCCAATGAAAAATGCTACCGCTACAAGAACAAGTGGCCCACTCACCCTCCACCATCGTTTTGCGCTATGTGTTCCTCCGTGTGATGACATACTTATGATTCAACGCGTTCAATACGCGCGCCGAGCGCCTGTAAGCGCGGCACCACCTGCGCGTATCCGCGTTCAATTTGAAAAATATTATCAATGCGTGTTTCACCGCGCGCGACCAGGCCGGCGATGACGAGCGCCATACCCGCGCGAATGTCCGGACTTTCCAACACTTTGCCGCGCAGTTCGGTTGGCCCTTGCACCAGCGCGCGATGCGGATCGCACAACGTAATATTCGCGCCCATGCGATCCAATTTATCCGTGTAAAATAAACGCCCTTCAAAAATGGTCTCATGCACCAGACCTAAACCTTTGCATTGTGTCAGGAGCACCGTAAACGGCGCCTGGAGATCAGTCGCAAAGCCGGGATATTCGTGGGTCTTCAGATTCACACTCTGAAATGGTTTTTTTCCTCGCGCGTCTACCTCCACCCAATCCTTTCCTAGCGTATACGGCACGCCCATCTTATCAAAAAGCGCCCAGAGCGCGCCCACCTGCGTGGGATCGCACTCTTCAATGCGCACCGTGCCGCGCGCCGCGGCAGCTAAAATGGCAAACGTGCCCGTTTCCAGACGATCCGGAATAATGACCGCGCGTCCAGCGTGTAATTTTTTCACGCCGCTGATGGTGATGGTGGGTGTTCCCGCCCCGCGAATCCGCGCGCCCTGCCGATTAAGATACGCGGCGAGCGCGGGAATTTCCGGTTCGCACGCGGCATTTTGCAACACCGTATCGCCATCGGCCAAAGTGGCGGCCATCATGAGCGTTTCCGTAACCGTCACGCTGATTTGCGACATAAAAATGGTTGCGCCCTTCAATTTTTTTGCCGTAAAACTGATCATGTCATCCGTCTCTTTAATGGTCGCGCCCATCGCCCTAAATCCGTCAACAAATAAATCAATGGGACGACGACCCAAGAGACACCCGCCCGGATGCGCCATAGTCACGGCGCCAAAACGAGCCAACAGCGGCCCAATTAAAATAGCTGATGCGCGAAGACCGCGTCCCAGCGCGACCGGTATGTCGCCATTTTTTACGCCGCGGGTGTCAATGCGAACCGTGTTTTTTTCATCACGCGCTACCCGCGCGCCCATCGCTTCTACAATCTCAAGCAAGAGACGCGCATCGCCAATATCCGGCACGCGCGCGAGCTCTATTTCTTCAAGCGAAAGAAACGCCGCGGGGATGACCGCGAGCGCGTGATTTTTCGCGCCGGCCACTTGCACGGAGCCGGCAATCGGTTGTTGTCCAGTAATACGAAATTGTGCCATACTTGACGCGCAATGTAGATCAGTATATACCTCTCCCATACCATTTGCAAACATGACTACCCGCATCCGCCAATTTATTTTTTTGCTCTTCGTCGTTTTGTTTTTGGCAACGAGCGCCGCGACACTCCTGTACGCGTCGGGCTATCGTTTTAATGTCGCAAGCCGCCGTATCGTGCAGACCGGCATTTTGTTTATCAACGGGCGCCCGCGCGATGCAGACGTGTATCTGAATAACCGTTTGGTTACACAAACGCTTCCCTTTCGCGCCATTCAACTCATTCCGGGATCGTATCAAATCCGCGTTGAAAAAGTCGGCTATTTCGCCTGGGAAAAAAATCTCTCCGTATACCCGCGTGAAACGACGTTTGCAACAGACATCACGTTGTGGCGCAATGAACCATCAACACGCGTAGATGACGCGCGCGAGATGACGCGATGGCGCGAACAATTCTTTGCCAGCACCACCAAGCCGTCTGACCTCACGCAAAATAATCGCTTTCTCGTGTGGCGTATGGATGGTACCGTGTATCTTGCGCACACCGATCAAGGAAAAACCGCAGAACCACTGCCCATCGTGAGCAAAGAAAGACCCGAGATACAGTGGAACGCACCGCGGAAATCCTGGTTACTGAAAAGCGACCATGAGTTATGGTTCATTGACACGGAGGGCGCGACACAACTCATAGAACGAAGCGGCCAACCGATCACGCGCGCGCTCTTTTTGAATGATCTGCCGTATCTGCTCACGCAGGCGGGTGATGAAATAAAAATAATGGAATTGGACGACCGCGACCGGCGTAATGTGGTGACGCTGAACACTCCTCCCGGTATCCACGCTGTTGCGATCAATGCCGCGGTAACTGAAGTGGCGTTTACGGATGCTCACGGGATATGGGTGGTGCCCATTCGGTAGAACGGAACTACATCTCCAAATACGTATTGTCGCCAATTACCATTTTGTGACCCACCGGAAGCGATTGATTGGCCGGCACGAGAATGGCGTGCGCGCCAATAATGCTGTCTACCACGCGCGTGCCGCAGGTAATTGATGCCCCTTCCAAAATAATGGTGTGCTCAACTTCAGTGTTGGCAATGGTGGTGTTGTCGCCAATAGCCGCGTAGGGCCCGATGTATGAATTGACAACCCGACAATGCTTGCCAATCACCACCGGCCCGCGAATCAACACATTGCCCTCAAGCCGCGTGCCCATCCCAATGGAAACGCGTCCCTGCAATCGCACGGTTTCAGGCACACGCGTTTCAACGCGAAACGCGCTCGCCGGCATATCATTTAAAATAAGAAGGTTCCCTTCCAGCAAATCTTCCGGTTTCCCCGTATCTTTCCACCAGCCGCTGATTTCTTCATATCCTACCGTGAGTCCGCGATCCAAATAATATTGATGCACATCCGTGATTTCCATTTCGCCGCGCGCGCTTGGTTTAATCACCTCAACGGCGTTCAGCGCGTGCTCGTCATACAAATAAATCCCGGTGATTGCAAACTGACTCATGGGCACGAGCGGTTTTTCAACCACGCGCACGATACGTCCGTGCACATCCATTTCCGGCACGCCAAACCGTTCAGGATCACGCACGCGCGAGAGCGCGAGCATACAATTAAGGCGTTCGTTTTGGAAACGCTCCACGAAACAACGGATACTGCCGAGGATAATATTATCGCCCAGATACATGAGAAACGGGCCGTTCAAAAACCCCGCGTCTTTTGCGTTTTTGATAATGTGCGCGAGACCGAGCGCGCCGCCTTTTTGCGCAATATACGTAATACGCAGTCCCCACTGCGACCCATCGCCCAACACACGCTGAATTTCTTTTTCATCCTCATTTATGTTGATGCCGACTTCCGTAATACCCGTTTCCGCGATTTTCTCAAGCGCGTGAAAAAGCATGGGCTTGTTGGCAAGCGGAATGAGGTGCTTGTTGATGGTGTGCGTAACCGGGCGAAGGCGCGTCGCGCGTCCGCCGGCGGTAAGCAAGGCCTTCATAGGTGCAGAAACCTTACCAAAATACTATTTTTTTGACAACCCAGAGGTACGCCGAGAGCATGGGGTTTGCAACATAGCGCAAAACCGGCGGATTCACTTCGGCTTCCTGAAATAGAATCTTGCCGGTGGTGAACGCGAGTAGCGCGCGGTCGGACGCGGTGCGCGCCGCCTGCGTCACGCGGCGTTTTTTGAACCACAAACGCAGGTTTGCCGGATGCGCCCAATAAATGTATGACCGCAGCCGCTCGCGCCACCATCCTTTCATAATGGCAATGGGCGCCGTGCCAATTTCAACGAGAACCAACCCCGGCAGAATTAAAAGCCACGTGGCCCATCGGTAATATAAAAGCAAAATCGCGAACCGATTGCGCTCCATCCAAAAATATTTACTGACTGACCGTTTAAATTCGTACTGATGATACATCACGGAATCCCGCGCAAGCACCACGCGATACCCGCGCGTCCGTACGCGCAACGAAAAATCCGTATCTTCGTGATACAAAAAGAAATCATCATCCCACGCGCCGTGGTCGCGCATAAACGACGCGCGCACCATCATCGCGGCGCCGCTTGCGTACGGAATATCCAAAACCGCGGGGAGCGCAACATCAGAAACGCGCGTCTTATAATTCATGCAATAACCGAAACCTAAAAAATGCAGCGCGTTGCCCGCGGAATTGATGCGCTCCGTATCGGGATGCAGGCGAATCAAGGATTGCGCAATCGCGATTTTTGAATCCTGCTCCATCGCATTAACGAGCGGTTCTAAACATCCGGAATCCATAAACGCATCGTTGTTGTGAAAATATACCTGCTCATATCCGTGCGCAAACGCCCACTCCACGCCCTTATTATTACCACCCGCAAATCCAAGATTCGTTTCATTCGCGATGATAATTGTTTCCGGAAGCGTGACACCGGATTTTGGCATCACGTGTTCCACAAGATACGGCGCCGATGATCCGAATGTCGGATGCGGATTATCCACTATCACAAACGCCACCCGGTCTTTTGGGTATGTCAGGCGCTCCACTGCGTTCACGACATCATTGATGTAGGGCTCGCAGTGAAATGAGAGATAGACGATGGCGATTTTTGGTTTCATACGTTGCGCACTCCCCACTTCCAAAAATACTTTAACCAACTTTTAATATGGATTCGCGTGAGGGGATTCAACAACACCGCCTTCAATCCGGGAATCGCGGCAGACGCGCGGCGATGGCCGTGCAGTAACCGAATATCGTGCGCATAGTACACCGGCCAGCCCGTTTCCCAAAATCGGCGGCACCAATCACAATCTTCAAAATACATAAAAAACCGACCATCAAATCCGTCCACCTGATCCATCGCCGCCGCGCGCACGAACATCGCCGAACCCATGATCCAATCCACCGGCTGTGTGCGCGCATGATCAAAGTCCTTCATCAAAAATTCATCAACCTGCCGCGCCGCCCACCGATAACGCGCGTGCAAGCCAAGCCGCCGCGCCGGTTGCGCGAAAAATCGCGGAAAACGATAACAAGAATGCTGCAGGGTGCCATCACGATTTAATAAGTGCGGTCCGAGCACACCAACTTTCGGATGCGCCTCCATCCACTGATACATCCGTTCAAGCGCGCGGCCGTCTGCGGGAAATTCCACATCCGGATTCACCAAAAAATAATACTTCGCAGGCGCCGAGGTCATCGCCCTGTTTTGACCCGCGCCAAAACCAATGTTTTTTGACAATGTAATGCAGGACACCGCGGGAAAATGAAGCGCGAGATAGCCGGCAATGTTGTCGCCGGATGCATTGTCCAAAACCACCACACGCACGCGGAGCGCGCTTCCCGCAATGTCCGCAAAAAGAGAATCCAAACACCGCGCGGTGTCTTCCTTCATCTGATAATTCACGATTGTCACCGCTATGTCATCCATCGCCGTAGTTCTATCGGTTGCACCCTCCGTGCCCGCATAAGTAAACGTCGTTGCTGAATCATGCGACGAAAAAGTTTGCGCGATTGAAAACAAAACCAAAGCACGCGCGGCGCGCGAAACAAAAGATACAACGCTTTCTTTAATTCAAACCACACCACGGCCGCGTGCCACGGGGTATTTTTCAATACCACCAACCAATGATTGCGATAGGAATAATTCCGCACGAGTTCGGATTTCTTGTTCCATTGTTCCGCCGCTCCACGATCCCCCGCGGTGCGCGGCGAGGCCGCCGTGCGATCGTGATAGGCCACCGCACCAGGCACGGTGTAGGTTTTCCATCCCATGTGCCGCAATCGCCACGCAAGATCAACATCTTCTTTATAACTGAAAAAATGGCGGTCAAAAATCGAACCGTCACTGCCGGGAAGCGAACAGAGCGCGGCCACCCGAAAACACGGCATGGCGCCTGACACACCAAACACTTCAACATAACGCTCACCTGCTGGATAGGACACCGTGCTGTGCGCGAGTGTCTGCGCCAACTCATCGCTCCAGGTGATACCGCTCATCCAGTCCATTACCCGTCCGCTCCGATAGACCCGAAGACCCAGAGTATCAATCACCTTGGTTTTTCCATCAGCGCGCGTCGTATCCCAACGCATCAATCGCGGACTGCATGCCGCCGCGCGCGGATGATTCTCCATAAACGCAATTAATCGCGCAAAACAATCCGGCTCAACCATCATATCTTGATTCACCAAAAGCACCAGCTCATCATCAGGGCCATACTGCGCAAACAAACGATTGTGTCCGCCAACAAATCCTTCATTGGCGAGCGCCGTATCAAACGTGTGCGGAATGACGCACGTTGATAATTCTTTTTCCAAAATTGCGCGTGTATCGTCGGTTGAAGCATTGTCCAACACATGAAGCGTGGCATCCGGTATGGCAGCGTGGCGAAGCGACGCAAAAAGATGCGGGAGATACCGCGCGCCGTTCCAGGTAACCAGTTGGATGGAAAGTTTCATATCCACTTATCAAAATACCGATACATGCTCGTCAAAAACATTTTTTGTTTTTGGTATCCTGACACCCGCGCAAAACTGCGACCCACA
>CAZWRL010000005.1:0-32660 GCA_964636345.1 uncultured Gammaproteobacteria bacterium
GAGCGCGGTGGACGGCAGGATGCGGTGGAAAAAGCAAAAGCGGAAATTGAACTGGTATCCGGGTATCTTCCGGCAGAAATGGATGACGCGATGATTGATGCAATGGTGCAGGACGTATTAAAAGAAATGCCAGAGCCGCGGGATTTTGGACGTGTCATGGGCGCGGTGATGAAGCGCGTTGTCGGAGCCGCAGGCGGCGCTGATGGCGTACGAGTCAAAGCGCGGGTGGAAGCGGCATTAAAATAGGATGTCATCTTTGCAATTTTAGCACCGTTTGTTTGATTTTTAGCTGGTCGCTGACAACGGTATTCACGTCCTCTTCCGTGTGTCTGTCTATCCTGTCAACTTTTACGTTCAGCTTTTTTATTCCACCGTGTATATCCCGTATCTCGCCATTAATTTTTTGTCGCTCCTTTCATCCATAGTATCTTGTAGTATTGGTTATAGCGGAAGGGCTGTCAAGGGGGATAAGTAAAGTAAATAGAAAATGCCCATGTAGAGCCTTTTTTTACGTGCAGGGCTTGACAAAAACCCCGAAATACAGCTATAGCTATAGTTAGGTTTATAATCCTGGCCACTTCGGTTGGGAGTTGCCCCACACAGGGAGAAAGGTTCTGTCATGCAAAGGAATGCGTCGTACGTTTCGGTCGCAAACGCCCTGGCGAGTCTCACGGAGGGCGAGCTCTCGGCCATCACGGAGCGGCCAGAGCGGCTCAAGAAGTTCGCGGGAGAGCTCGTGGCGGAGATCGTGCAGAACACCTTTGTTTTGCACCTCTCGGATGTGGAGGCCATCGCGGCCCTCGTCTCCGAGAAGGGCTACGCGTCCGAGAAGGCGCAGAAGATCGTGGCCACGTGGCGGAAGTACGCCACGGCGATGGGCTACAACGACCCCGTGGCGTGGCGGGTCAAGGAGGGCTTCATGCTCAAGACCCACGCGCCGCAGGCCGGTCCCACCTACCGGAATCTCCAGTACCTGCAGGACTGGGAACTCAAGAATGATGAGTCCACCAAGGACTCAATCGTGCTGTGGGTTCCGCGCCTCGCCGAGGGTAGCCTCGGTCTGAAGCTCGAGAAGATGGAGGAATTCCGGAACGAGCTCCGTAAGCGCCACGAGCTCCCGGAGAGCCACTGCTCCTCCTTTGGGAGCATCGCGCTCCTCTTCGCCCTCATCCTGGCGCACCACCAGCGCACGGGTGAGCGAGTCCCGCTCCAGGCCCTCTACGCCGCGAGCGACACCCTCCACGTGCATGGCTGCCGCCTGGTCGCGGGCAACTTCGGTGAGAACGGACTCAACTGCGACCGCTGGCACGAGGTCGGTGACGTCAGCGTGGGTTTCTTCCTCCTGGGGGTGGAGACCCTCGGAACCTAGGCCCGCTCGGCGCTTCAAATCCGGCCCTCGGTTACTTGGATACTCGGCCCTCGCGCTGGTTTCAACACCAGCGCGAGGGCTTTTTTATTTCTTTCAAAATTTGATATACTCGCCAGTGGCTGCATCGCAGGTTGCTTGTGCCAAGTGGGTACAGGCCGGCAGTACAGGGTATGCATAGATCAGAATAGGTGCACGGGTGTGCGCCTAGTGTATGTATGCATATTGAATAGTAATTTTTACCACCCCGTGCATGGTGTTAGGAGATTTTTATATCTCGCATTACATACACATACAGCTCGGAGAGTATTCAACGAGCAGTGGTCTGGAAGGCGCTGTGCATACAAATTGGATCCTCCAAGTGAATGGCAACCGCCTGATCGCGGGCAACTTCGATGAGAACGGGCTCAACTGCAACAACTGGAACGAGAACGGTAACGACAACGTGGGTTTCTTCCTCCTGATGGTGTTATAAATTACCACATAAAATGTTCTCTTTAATTAAAGAGAACATTTTATGTTAGGATACGCTTTGTATCCACTTTCCCAACATGCGCCCAATGGTAGAAAGTTTTTGTGAAAGCTGGCTGTATTGTTTTGCTTCCAATCCCTTTGCTTCCCAAATGAGCGTGGCAAAATATTTCAGCGCGTCCAGTTTTTTGCTTAATGTTTCAAGAAAGGCACGTTTATTTTCACGTTTGGTGTATTGAGCGGCAAGCGTTAGTTCCAACAAATCAGTAAACATAAGATCAACTTTTTTGCCGAGCGTATGGCGCGTGATGCGCGGCATGTGGACTAAAAAATTATGCCAGATAAGATAGCATTCTCTAAGTGAGAGAAGTATGGGTAATTCATTATTCCGTTGGGGGGGGGGTTAACTTATTGGAAGAAAACGTGTTATGAAAATTCAGTTGGCAATTTAACATAACAGCTTTTTGCAAATATCTATCTTAACCCGTTTGATCAGTGGGTAAAACATCGTCTGAAAGCGCGGCAGTATATACGGTACGCGGATTAAAGAGCACCCCGCTCTTGCAACCTTTGAATCATACCGAGGTTTGCTTTCACATGGTAATACATACGCTTTGGCGCAGGAGCTTCATCTCCGTTATTGGCTTTTTGGCGAACCTAAACACCTGTCCACATAGGGGTGCGTCATAAAAAGTGGTATAATAATCACATGTATTTTGCGGATGCTCCGGGAGCAAGGAGTATTTTGTATTATCGCATAATGAGTGCGGCGCTCGGCGTGCTTGCGGTTTTTTTGTTGCTCACGCCACAAACGGCGTTTGCACAGCCGGAGAAGGGCGCGGGTGGCGGCGGCGATGCCGTCAGCGCAACGGAGCTTGGTCTGTATTACGGTGAAGCAACCGGTCTTGGCACGTCGGACATTCGCGTAACCATTGTTAAGATTATCCGCATTGGGCTGGGACTCCTCGGCATTATCGCGCTCGTTATTATTATCGCGGGCGGCGTGGTGTGGATGACCGCGGGCGGGAGTGAAGACAAAGTTAAAATCGCGAAAAAAATTCTTCAGAATGGCGTGATTGGCTTGGCCATCATTTTGAGCGCGTTCGCTATCACGCAATTTATCTTTAGCGCGCTTTTAGGCGGTGGTGATGGCGGAGGCGGATTATTTGGCGGCGACGGCGGAGCAGGCGCGGGCGGCGACGCGGCGCGGTTTAACCGATACGCGGGCGCGAGTCATTTGGGCAAGGTGATACAAGATCATTTTCCGGAACGCGGCGCGCGTAACGTACCGCGCAACACGCAAGTGATTATCACCTTCCGCGAGCCCATGAAGTTAGACACGTTAGTTAAGGATACGAACGGCAATGGCACGTTGGGGGATTGTGTGGAGAATCGCTGTGATTCCATTAATAATGAGCACGTCAAAATTTCTCGCACTGATGAGGTGGAGCAAGGCGTGTCGCTTGATGCGGTTGACGCGGTTGTTGGCGGCGCGGGTCGCACGGTTACCTACATCCCGCGCGAATATATTGGCGCAGCAAATGAAGAGGTGAGTTACACGGTTATTTTGGGTGGCGGCATTAAGAAAGAAAATGACAAGCCGGCGTTTGGCGGGTTGAAATCCAATTACAGCTGGGTTTTTGTCACGGGCGGACAGGTTGATGACACGCCGCCATCGGTGGTGCGTGTTTCACCGTCAACGGATGGCGGTCCGGATCGCGTGGTGCAAATTACGTTTTCTGAACCGATGAGTCCGGTGGGACTGGAGGCAACGACGGACGCCAATCATTTTGTGCGGATTTACGCGCCGTTTGTCGATGGCGCGCGGAACGCGGAAGTAAAGGGCGTGTTTCGTTTAGTGAACGGATACAAAACCGCGATCTTTCTGCCGGAACAGGTATGTGGACAAAACGCGTGCGGTGACGAGAAGCGTTGTTTGCCGTTTAACGCGGCCACGCGCGTGCTTCTTGAGACCGCGGCGCTTCTGCGCGATGATCGCGCAACCGGCATTCCTGGTTCCGGCTTAGTTGATATGAGCGGCAACGCGCTTGATGGCGGCGGTGAAAACGGCAGCGCAAAAGACGGTAAGGCCGGTGGTCAGCCGCTCGTGGCCGCGGGCGCGTTCTCGCCGGACAACTATTGGTGGCAATTTAGAACAACCGCGCAATTGGATTTAATTTCGCCCACACTCGTGAGTGTTTCTCCGTCGGCAAAACTGGATGGCGATGCCAAAGTGCAGGGCGGTGTGCCATTTGAACAGCCCGTTGAAATGTTGTTCTCGGAAGAAATGAGTTACGGGACTATTGTTGATGGGGTGCAGTTTGAAACACAACAAGGCGCGCCACCAATTGGTTTTTCGTCGCGCATGAGTGAAGAGGATGTTGGCGGCGAGCGTCAAGGCACCAAGGTAACCATGAAGCCAACATTGCCGCTTGTTGAAGATACGTTCTACGCGCCCCGCATTCCATACACCGTGTTTGATGCCGCGCAGAATTGTTTTTATCCGGCGGTTGGTCCCGGTTGTAATGGATCTGATCAAAATAATCCCTCGTGTTGCAGTTATCGCCGAGACGTTCAAGGAACGCGGCCCGGGCCGGCGCAGGGTTGTGGGGATGTCTTAGCCGAAGAATAGTCACATGAAGAATACTACGCGACAATTCATGTGGTTTGTGGCGGCCATGGTGATTGGTCTGCATATTGTGATTGTCACGCCGCAGGCAGTGTTTGCCCAGCCGGAGAAGGGCGCGGGTGGCGGCGGCGATGCCGTCAGCGCAACGGAGCTTGGTCTGTATTACGGTGAAGCAACCGGTCTTGGCACCGAAGATTTACGCGTTACCATTGCGCGGATTATCAGAACAGGCCTTGGATTACTCGGCATTGTTGCGCTCGTGATTATTCTGGCTGGCGGTGTGGTGTGGATGACCGCGGGCGGGAGTGAAGATAAGGTTAAAATCGCGAAAAAAATTATTTTAAACGGCGTGATTGGTCTTGCGATTATTTTGAGCGCATTTTCCATCACGCATTTTATTTTGAATAGTTTGGTAGAAGGCACGACGGGGGGCGCGGGTGCGGGCCAAGCAGGCGGCGAGGGCGGCGAGGGCGGAGGATTTGGCGGACGTGGATGCGCCAATCCGCCGTGTGCCGCAGGTTTTTCAGCAAAAATCAGTCCCAAAGGGCAACAGCGCATTCAGCAAGTGACGGTGAAAATTAATTTTCAAGATCGCGGACGCGCGGCGGCGTATGACCCTGCATCATTCACTTTGGGAGAAACCGTTAAAGTATATAAGACCGATGATCGAGATAAAACGCCGGTTGCGGTTGATATGGCGCAAGTGAGCGCAAGTGAGGTGCGACTCTCGGCGAAAGGTCCGTGTTTGCCGCCGAATGAACAAGTGCTCACCTGTTTTGAACCAAATGTTTCGTACACCGTTGAATTGACAACCAACATTAAACAACAAGGAAGCGGAAAGACGTTGTATTGCCCGCTTGCCGGTTCGTTCTCGTGTAAGCAAATAATTGTCGCCGGTTCTGAATTTGACGCGGAGCCGCCGACGGTTCAGGTGACGAGCCATCGGAGCGGCGAATCCGTGCCGCTTGGCGAGACGGTTGATATCACCGCGCGAGCGCGCGACAACATTGCCGTTGATTTGGTGCAGTATGAAGTGGATGGCGCCGTGGTTTACACCAATAACGCGGAAAATGATCCGGCGGAACTTACGAGCACCTTTGCGTGGGAAGTTAGCGCAGAAACGTATAAGCCAATGCAACCGGTTATTATTCGCGTGCAGGCAAGTGACACGGATAATAATACGGGATCGTCGGGCGATCTGCGCTTGATTCCGCGGCCAAAACATTGTTTTGACGGAAAGCAAAATGAGGACGAGCAGGGGTCGGATTGCGGTGGGCAATGGTGCGGCGCGTGCGCGGGCGCGGCGTGTAAGGCGGATGCGGAGTGCGCGGGCGGCGCGTGCCGTATTCCTGCCGGACAGCAGGTCGGTCTTTGCGTGCAATTGCCGCTCATCACCGCCGTGACACCCGGTAATGGCGCGCCCGGCACGATTATTACGGTTGAAGGGAAAAATTTTGGCGCTGAAGCGGGTCAGGTGGTGTTTTATAAAAATGCGAATGATCCGGCAAGCGCGATTCCGGCGGCGGCTGGCGCGTGCGGTGTTCGGTGGAGTAACGAGAGCATCACGGTTGCGGTGCCAGAGGGACTGGTGGCTGGTGCGGCCGCGCCGATTGGTGTTAAGAATGCGGCGGGCGAGAGTGATCGCACGGATGATGACCGCGGTGCAACATTTGATGGGGTATTTACCACAACGAACCAGGTCATTCCCGGATTGTGCGAAATTGCGCCGCCGCAGGGTTTGCCGAATGATCGTGTGACCGTGCGCGGTGTAAATTTAGGCGCCGGTGGCGATGCCGGGCGGCTTCTTTTTGGCGAAGAAGCGGTGCGCGTGCAGGGTTGGAACCAAGACCAAGAAGGGCGTCTGGGTGAGGTAGTTGGCTTTGTGCCAAACTTGGAAGCGGGCCGTGTGCCGGTGCGTGTGCAGGCGGGTACGGAAAAAAGTAACGCGGTATTCTTTACCGTGAAGAATGTTCGCGATCAGGATCGGCCAAATGTGATTGGAGTGAATCCCGCAAAGGGGCCTGCGGGAACCTATATAACGGTGACCGGGCGCGGCTTTGGCGCTTCCGGCACGGGAGGTGTGGTCGTTTTTGAAAGTAAAGTTACCGGTCAAACCGCCATCGGCGACACCAATTTTCCTGATCAATGCGACGCCAGCGCCTTGTGGAGCGATACGAATGTGGTGATTAAAGTGCCACAGGGTATGAATTTTGATGGCGCGGCTGGCGGCGTTGCGGCGTTTAAGATATATGTGCGCCGCGGCGCGCAGCAGATTGAGAGTAACACCGTTGATTTTGGCGTGGAGACGCAAGGGTCGCCACGGCCGGGTATTTGTAAAATTGATCCCAACATGCGCGCGGCCGGCGGCATCGCGGATTTGTATGGAGAATATTTTGGCCGTGAAGCGGGCAAAGTGGTTTTTTGGGATACAGATGCGGTTTTGGAAAATGTTGAGAGTGGCGCCGTGGCGCGTGTGGGGCAGTGGAGTGATGGTCACATACAGCAGGCCATCGTGCCGGCAACCGCGGCAACCGGTTTGGTGCGCTTGGCGCGCGCAGGCGATAATGTGATAAGTAACGGTCTGCCATTTACCGTTGGTGATTGTAAAAAGAATAATAATCAGTGTCCGGTTGCTGGCCAGGAATGTTGCCAGGCCGGATTTTTGGCAGGATCATGTCAGGCATCCTGCGCGGCGTCGGCAAAATCCGCCGAATACGCGTGGATTTTTTCCACCGGCAAGATTCCGATTGTTCCGCGCGTGGTGCAATGCTGCGGTCAGAGCTGTCCGAAAGAAAATCCGCTACCCAGCCCCGCGCCATGGGTCACCCATCCGGGAAGCGCCGCGGTTTGTACCACGGTGATGGTGCGCGGCACGTTGACGACGAATATTGATTTGGATCGCGGTAATCCAACAGATAAGTTTGTTCTTGAGCGTTGTAGTGCTGACGGCGACAATCCGTGTACGGCATTTGAGGAAGTGCATCAAGGCGCGGAAGTGCGCAATGGCGCCGGTCTTGCTGAATTTTCATTCTCCGGTGAACACACGCCGGTGTTGTTGCCGAATAGTACCTACCAAGTGCGCGTGCTTGCCGGTTTGTGGTCATTGCCTAATATTGACGCGGGAAGCGATGGCGGTGAGATGCGCGCTGATCCGGTGGCGGTTGCGGCGTGCGGCGGCGCGGATCACGCGCAAGGGACGGCGTATTGTTTCCGGTTTAAAACAGGCAATGAGGCGTGCAGTGTGGGTGCGGTTGAGGTGATTCCCGGCGCATTTACGGCGCAAGAATTAGGATGGCTGGTGCAAGGGGGCGATCATAATGTGGTGGAAGAACGGAGCGACGGTGACGCCCCACTTTATCACGCGGGATTGACCGCGCTTGGTAACAAATGTGTGGCGCTTGATCCGGCCGGGCGTTCATGGGAATGGCGCGAGTCATCGGGTGGCGTTTTTGCGTCACTGGATCGCCGCGATAATCCCGAACAGTTTATCAAGGCGCTTAAAATTACTGAAGAAAATACGGTAACGATTAACGCGTCAACCGGTGGTGTTACGGGCGCGGGCACACTCGCTATTACCGCCGGCGAACCAAAACTCATTGCTACCTGGCCGCAGTGTCAGACGGCGTGTGTGAACACCGAAGTTGGTGTTTCATTTAATATCGCGATGATGCCGCAGACGTTGAACGATTGGGGCATCGGTTTGTATCGTTGTCGCGATGAATTGTGTCGTCACGCGGATATCTTGGAAGATGTCACGAGTGGAAAGTTGAAGAACCTCGTTGCGAGCATTGATTATGAAGATAATCCCGGCGCTGGTATCGCGCCGTATGAGAAACATCGCGCTCAGTTGGTAGTGCGGAGCGCGCTTGAGCCGGGGAAATTTTATCGTGTGCTGATGTTCCCCAGCGTGCAAAGCGCGTACGGCGTTTCCATTGCGCGCGCGCGCGACCAATATGATTTGCCGGTTGAAGCGTTTGGCAAAAGTTGGATGTTAAAATCATTTACGTTCCGTGTGCGTGACGACAATAAACCATGTCAGATTGCGAGCGTGGCGGTGCAACCGGGTGAGGCGATGGTGCGTTCCATCGGGGGACAGCGTTGGTTTAACGCGCGGGCGCAAGGTAAAGAGAATGGATGCGGCCCGGGCGGCGGAGCAGAGCGTTTATCCGCGGAAAACATGAGTTGGAATTGGACGAGCGCTGATCCTCGGGTGGTTTCTTTGCAGACCTTTGACGTGGCTGATCATCCGGCTCCCGGTTGCACCAGTCAATGTTTGTTGATTGGTTCGCAAGCGCGAACGGCTGTATGCGGCAATGCGCGTTTGGATGCGGGCGAGGATTGCGATCCGCCTAATGACACCTGGTGTACTGATCGGTGTTTGTTGAGTGGTTCCGCGGCGCCGCTTTGCGGTAATGGGACGTTGAATGACGGTGAACAATGCGATGATCGTAACGCAGTGTCCGGTGATGGCTGTTCCGATAAATGTTTGGCCGAGGGATCAAAGTCAACGGGCGCAACTTGCGGGAATCGTGATGTCGCGCTCGGCGAAAATTGTGACGACGGCAACGCGATAGCCGGTGATGGATGTTCAAGCAATTGTTTGAAAGAGGGAACGTCGGTCAGTGAGGCATGGTGTCGCGATCAGGGTGGACAGGCGTTCGAAACCTATCCGGCATGCGTGCAGGCAGTTGCCGTGTGCGGAAATAAGGTGCTTGAAACCGGTGAGGCGTGCGATCCACCAGAAGAAGGTGTGTGCACGCAGGCGTGTTTGTTGACTGGAGGTCCAAACGCTTCCTGTGGTAATGGTATTGTTGAGCCGGATCGCGGTGAGGAATGTGATGATGGTGACAGAGTGAATGGCGCCGGCTGTAACAAATGTCGCTTTCGTGGTTCATCACTTACCTACTCGACGCCATCACTATGCAGTGACGGGATTGCAGGTATCGGTGAAGCGCCACGTTGTGAGATTGATCAACATGGCGACGGCGCCGATGATCCAACGGTTCTTGCGACACTCGCAAGCACGGAGGGACACGAAGCGGAGCTTGAGCGCACGGGCCGCGAGGGAGAAGCGGATGGAAAAATTGAGGTAGAGATTACCGCCGAGGCAACCTATAACGATGCGCGTGGTTCTGGAACCGGAAAACTGGCGCTCCAATGCGGTTTGAATCCGGCAGTTGACACCTGTCCCAATCCGGCCACGCACGGTGTTGCGGCAAATGGTTGTTGTTACCCGTATCCGGTGTTGCGCGATCCAGCGCCGTCGGGTGAGGGCGCGTGTCAAAATCCGGTCATTCAGGTAACGTTTGCATCCGGCGTTTCAAAGGACTCGTTGGATACGAATGTGGTGCTCGCGGTTGAGCGGTTTGAGGCCTGCCCCGCGGGTGAGGAGGAAGTGGCGCTCGGTGCGCCGTCGGTTCGGGTGGTGTTTGATGGTTCGTGGTGGCATCGCGTGGCGCTTCGTGTTCGTCATTTTGTGGGACGGTTATTTGGTGTGGCGAACGCGGCCTATCGCGGTGATGTTTCCCTTGTTGATTTGGTTACCGACAGCGAGTCACGTATGACCAGCGCTTATCAGAAGATTAACACCATCGGAGGATATAGGGATCAGACAGCGATGGGGCGGTTTATGGCGCGTGTGCTTGCGGCGGATCCGGCAGGGGCGGCAAGCAGAGATACGTGGCGTGTGTGGTGGGAGCGTGTCATGAGAAGAGGTGCCGTTGATTTATCGAATCGTGCGCTACAATTGAAAGTGGCTGTCCAGGCAAATCCGGATGGGGATTATCGCGCCACGTTCAGATTACTTGCCGGCGATATCGCGCGGTTTAACGCGACGGTTGAAGGCATGCTCGTAACCATGCGAACCGTACGTGCCGGTCTTGATGCCGGTTTTAGTGAAAGAGATCGCACGGATATTGATACGCGTGTTATTCGGTTCATGGATGAGGTTATTTCAGATTACAATCAGGCCGCCAATGTGCTTTCCGGAGCGCGCCTATCTCGGTGGTGTGCTTCCACCTTGCGCGCCACGTACAAAATTATTCCCAAGGATGATGGTTCAACGACCGTGCAAATTCTTCCACGTTCTCTCTTGGCGCCAAACACGCGGTATCGTGTAACGTTGCTGGGTGGCGACACTCGTGATGCGGCTGGTAAACCACTTGGCGTGCGCGATGGGCGTACTATTCCACTCCGTGAGTCCTATCATTGGAGTTTTGCGACCGGGAGAGATATTTGTACGTTAGACGAAGTGCGCGTTTCACCAACGGCATGGGTATTTGGCACTACCCAACGCGCAACAGGTCCGTTGTGTACGGAAGATGCGGATTGTGGCACCAGCGGTTTTTGTGCTGACGCTACCGGCGGCACCAAACGTTGCGATTTGAGTCAGCGTCGGTTTGTTGCGCGCGCGTACACGGGTCGTGGTGAGGCGAGACAAGAGCTTGCTCCCATACCCGGGCAATACGAATGGAATTTTGCATGGGGTCCGGAAGCGGATGGCATTGTTGAGGTTGCGGCGCGTGAGAACGGCGAAGGCGCCATCGTGAGCGCGGTGCAAGGGAAATCCGGTGAGGAGGCCGTGACCGTTTCCGCAACCATTACGGCTGATACATTAAATACCCCATCACAAAAAGACCGTGTGGTGACCGGTTCGGCGGAAGTAACGGTGGCTTCTTGTGAGCGTCCGTGGCCGCAACTGGACGGTGGTTCGCCCGTTTTTCCGTATGAGGATATCGCAGGTAATGACGATGGCATTGGAGATGCGGTGCCGGCTGGTGAAAATAATATATTTACCAATTGGAGCACTTGGTATTGTATGGATGGCGCGTCGGTTGCAACAAGCACCGATGATCTGCCGCCACTTCAGGCATTTGTGCAATATAGAAAAAATAATCAATCGTCGCTGATGAAACGATTCCATTTCACCAATCTTAAAAATAATGATTTGGTTGGTGTCATGGTGCGTGCTAATCCGAAGTGGTTGCCGCTTGCCGAGTGGTATGAGGAAGTATTTCCGGGTCAAGGGAAATTGCGCGCGATGAAAGAGATTGACGGATTTGAAGCCGCACAGCTTGCGGACACCGTGTATGTGAATGCCGTGAATTATAATCCCAACGATAATTCGCTGTTCGCGAATGTGTATATTTTTTCCATGAGCGGCGTGGGTGGAAAGAAGCCATCAACAGACACGCGCACCATTTTTGATCAGATGATTAAAAATGTGAAGTTTACCGCCAACATCCCGCAGTATAATCGGTGCGCGCTTCCGGACAACCAGCATCCGGATCCGGAGAGTCCGCGGTGTAGCGCGAATGTGGATTGCGCGGGGAATTTTGCAGGCCGAACCTGTCTTGCGGATCGAGATAAAATACGCCGAGATTTGACGCGCGTGCAAGATGCGCAAACTATGTTGCGCGCGCTTCGTGAACACAAGACCGCTACACCAATAGGTCGTTTTCCGTTGTTGCAAGAGGTATCTAATCAATCGGGCAGTTTTGTTCCGTTGTACACCACCAGTAAATGGGGTTCGTGGCAGGCCGCGCTCGGCAATACGCTCGGCAAACAATTACCACAGGATCCGGTGAACAAGTTTGTTGGATGTACGGCGGAGGGCGAGGATCCGGAAACGTGTTGGAATGCGGCGGCGCAACAAATGCACGCGTGTCGCGAGGATTGGCAGGTGTATCAGTATCGCGCGAATGCGTTTGGCGATGCGGCCGAGGTGCGCATGAATTTTGAATTTTTCAATGAAACGCATGAGTCGCTGATGCGGCGTTTGCGTAACGAGGAGGGTAATGGGGCAGTGTTTGAGCTCGGCGCTTGCCCGGCTCCTGGCGTGGTATTTGGCGCGGGCGTTGCCGTGTGCGGGAATGGCGTGGTGGAAGCGGGCGAGGTATGTGAGCGAGGGCAAGATCGCACAACGCAGTGTAGTGCTGATTTTATGGTTTTGCTCGCAGGGGAAGTTGCAAGCCAAAACGCCTTCCGGACCGCCCGCTGTGCTGAGGATTGCTCTCGGTTTGTAGAACGAGCATTTGATGTGAAACGGTGTAGCAGGCGGCTTACGATTGGGTGCACCAAAGATAGCCAGTGTAGTAATTTTGGTAATCTTGGTAATATCGGGGCGTGCGTGGTTCCTGTGGATCCTAAGCGACGAGCCTGCGTGTTGTTATCTGAAATGCAACCACCGCCGGTTATACTGGAGAGGTGTGGTAATGGCGTCCAAGATGAAAGAGAGGTGTGCGATGACGGCGCTTTGAATGGGCGTTATGGCGGTTATTGCACGAGCGACTGCGCGGGGCGTACGGGCTATTGTGGAAATAGTTTGAAAGAACCGGAAGAGCTGTGCGATCCCACTTTTATGTGGAGGGTACCTGGTTTTCCACCATCGCCGGATAGGCGTTGGTACTCGAAATCAAAAGACGCTTCGTGTGGTTTGAGTTGTCAGACGGCTGGCAGGTATTGCGGTGATGGCACGTTTGATCTGGAGGAGCGTAACCTCGTGAATGGTATTGAAATGGGCTGTGATGATGGCAACAACAGCCCTGGTGATGGGTGTACGGGTGGCTGTGATAAGGAACCGCAAGCCGCAGGGCCGCCGCCCGCTAATCAGCCAATTGCGTTTTGTGGCAACAGCGCGCTTGACAGTGGAGAAATTTGCGATAGCGGCGTGCGGAATGGTCAAGCATGTCAGGCGGCGGCAGGCGAACAGTGCTCATACTGTTCGGCAAATTGCAAAAATGTGCTCTTTGCATCCGGCCCGTATTGTGGTGATGGACTGGTGAACCGTCGGGAAGAGGCGTGTGATGGCGCAAAGTTTGCCGCGGGTTTTCAATGTTTTGATAAGACCACCTATGCGCTCGTTGAAGGTCATGGGCGATGTAATAACACTTGCTCCGAACCGACATGCGATAACCAAAATTATTTGGTGTGCGCGCTTGGTGATACCTGTAGTCGGATCAATATGGACGTTGTGGATCAGGCAAACGTCGATTCATCCATATTTCAAGTAACACTTACTAAAGTTGGAAATAATCAGCTTCGAAGCGTGATACGCACAGTGAGCTATGTGCCCGGCGGTCCTTCCGCAAATTTTCCGGTATTACCCGTTGGTACCTATACGATGGAGATTTCGTTTGTGAGCACGACAGAACCGGCCACTAACCGGTGTGATAATTGCAGTAACAATGTTGCAAGCGAACGGGGAGGAATATTCAGCTTCCACATGCTCTTTAACGACAAAGTGCGTGTTACGGCCGCTGAAACACTTACTGCGATACCGATCCGATGGCAAAACGATAATGATATTGCGCACTATTTCTTGGGGCAAGAACGATTACGATCACGATTAAATGGACCTTACTTAACAATAAAAAGATTTTTTTACGACTGGTCTAGTAACTTTCATAATGAGGTGACCAATCAGACATTTGATGCGTGGTTTCGTGCCTCGTGTGCGTCGAAGAATAATTGTGGTGGTTTGCAGATTACCCAGGATCGTTTCAATAAATTGCGCGCCGAATCACGCTGGTGGACTGCGCATCAAACAACAGTGGGGGCAGCGGTTGGAGGGTACCAAGGTACGCTTTATACTGATAAAGCACATGCGGTGATTCTTGCTTCTGATATTATGGAATTAACATATGGGAGCCGTGTGGTTATTACTTTTGAAGTGGCTCCCTAAGTTTATTGATAAGTGTGATACAATATATACGTTATTACTATGTTTGATAAACCATCACAACCGAATAGCGGCACGCCGCCAACCGAAGGAACGGGGAGTGAACAGGCACCCCCTGCGAATGAAGAAGGTGTGGTAGTAACCGGGCATCCTATTTTGGATAAACCAACCGCGCTTGAGAGCGGCCGGCTCCAAGCGCCAAGCGCGCCGCCATCACCACCGGCTCTGCAACCGCCGGTCGCCTCGGCGCCACCGGCGCAACTGTCCGGTCCTGTTTTGCATCCCACCAAATCCAATAAAATAAAGTGGGTGATTTTAGTGGTGGTGCTGATGGCGCTCGTCGGCGCTTTGGGTGTCTGGGTGTATCTTTTGAATCGTCCTTCTAAAGATGTTAAAGAAGTGGTGACGCCGCCCGCGGTTACCGAGCCGGCGCCGGTACCGCCGGTTGATGTTGATTCGGATAAAGACGCGCTTATGGATAGTCGCGAGAAAGAATTGGGCACTGACAAAAACAATCCGGATTCTGATTTTGATGGTTTAACGGATAACGAGGAGGTAACACTGTGGAATACCGATCCCTTAATTGATGATACGGATAAAGACGGCTATAAGGATGGAGACGAGGTTGGTAATGGATATAATCCGGCTGGGCCGGGGCGGTTATTTAACATTAACGACACTAACTTGTAATCTGTGTTTGGTTTTGGCAAAAAGAAAGAACAAGACGCGGGAGGGGTTGTGCCGGGAGTGAGCCAGGATGAGAAAGATATTCTCGCAAAAGTGATTTTTCACACCATGCCTAAGGTAGCAACGGTTGGCGATTTGACATTGGCAAATGCCGAGAGTAAGGCCGCGACTGTTGCGGGTGAAGCGCCTAAAAAGGAAGAGAAAAAAGAGAAACCGGTTGAAAAATCGGTTGAGCGACCTTCGCTCGCGCCTCCGCCAGCGCCACCAAAACCCGCCGTGACACCGCCGCCCATTCTTGCCGGTGCTCCACCCGCGCCGCACGGCGCGGCAAAAATTGTTCCGGCGTCATCGTCGCACAAGAAATTAACTTTCATCATTATTGGCGTTGTGATATTGCTCATTATTGGTAGTGGTGGTTGGTATTGGTATAGAACAACGCGCGTGTCAGATACCACTGCTCGCGGCGCCCTTACCTTGTCACCCGGGGCGGTGCCGTCTGGTGGTGAAACAACTGGTACTCAAAGTGAGACAACGGCTCCGGCAGAAACACCACTGGAGCCGTTGAGTGATAATTTTCTTGCTGACCGCGGTCTCATTTCCACACGAGATAGCGACGCTGATTTGTTAACCGATGCGGAGGAGGCATTGTACGGTACGGATCCTGAACTCCCTGACACGGATCGCGATGGCTGGCCGGACGGTTGGGAGCTGGTGCATTTGTATGATCCCGCGCAAGGCGCGGCGAAACGTCTTACGGATAACTTCCTGCTTACCGGTTTTCAGAATGAGGATTATGGTTACGCGTTCCTCTCTCCAAAGCAATGGGTCGTGCAGTCCGTTGATTCCAGCGATAGTAGCGAGGTGATAGTCACATCTGAAACGGGCGAATTTATTCGGATTACCGCGGAGCCATATGGTGATCACGTTTCCAGCACGCTTGAAGAATCGCACCTTCGTAATAAATATCCGGGCGGTTCAACGTATACTCTGCATCCGTTCACGAATAAATTTAATGTGCGCGGTTTTGAGACAGCCGACGGCTTGACGGTATTTTTGGAAGGGAAAAACACCCTCTATATCATGCGTTATATGCCGGGTCTTCGTACGGAAATTAATTTCAAACGCACGATGGCCATGTTTGTCGCGGGATTTTTGGTGAATGAAGAGGCGCCGCCGGCCATTCGTTCCAAGATTTATAATCCCGGTGTCGCGGGTTTTGCGCAAACGCAAACGAGTGCGCCCACTTCAAGCAAGCCTTAAGGTTGACACGGCACGCCGTTCAGTTTTTTGTGTTTTTGTGTTTTAATATCTTCATGGACCGCATTGTGTACAGAATGGTTCGCGGCTCTCCTTCCGTCCCTTGGGTACAAAATGTACTCAAGATGATTGAGCGGCATATTCCTCGGAACGTGAAGCGGGGGTCACTCTCCACTGCGGTTCTTTTTGTTGGCGACCGGCGTATGCAGACACTCAACCGTCTGTATCGCGGAGTTGACCGGCCGACTGATGTGTTGGCATTCCCGACCGATGCTCACCATGATCAAGAACGCGAGAGCGGTATCGGCGATGTGATTATTAATGTGCCGTATGTAGAGCGGCAGGCGCGGCGTTTCGGTGTTTCGTCTAAAGAGGAATGCGCGCGCGTGTTGACACACGGCGTGCTACATCTGTTAGGATATACGCATCATAAACAGCGGTCTGCCGATCAGATGTTCCGATTGCAAGAAACAATCGTGAACGCTATACTAGCGTAGCTTTATATGGCAAAACGAGCCCACAACGAACTTTTGGCGGGACTTGACATCGGTTCAACGGCGGTGCGGTTGTCAGTTGGCACGGTTGGGCAGACGCCGGACGGCGAGGAGCTACACATTTTAGCCGCTGCCGAGGCGCCATCACAGGGTGTTCAAAAGGGAGTCGTTACCAGCATTGAAGATGCGGTTTCTTCTATTTCAACGGCGCTTGAACGCGTGGAACGATTAGTTGGCGTGCCACTTGAGCACGTGTGGGTGGGGATTTCCGGAACCCATGTGGAAACGCAGGCAAGCAAAGGTGTGGTGGCGGTGGCAAAGTCAAACGGCGAGATTAGTCCGGAGGATGTGGATCGGGCTATTGAGGCCGCGCGTACCATTGCCACGCCGCTTAATTATGAAATTTTACACGTCATTCCGCAGACGTTTAGCGTTGATGGTCAGCGCGGTTTAAAAAATCCTGTTGGTATGTCCGGTGTGCGGCTTGAGGTAGACACTCAAATTATTCAAGGGGTAACCGCGCATATTAAAAATATTACACGCACCGTGTATCGTACCGGTTTGGATATTGATGATGTGGTGCTTGGGATTCTTGCGACGAGCGAGGCGGTGCTTTCACCGCGGCAAAAAGAATTGGGTGTTGCGGTTGCGAATATCGGCGGTTCCACCACCGGGGTAAGTGTTTTTGAAGATGGGGATTTACTCTCAAGCGTGGTGCTTCCCATTGGATCAGCGAATATCACCAAAGATATTACCTTAGGTCTTCGCACCGATTTTGATGTTGCGGAGGCGGTCAAAATTCGCTATGGCACCGCGTGTGCGGGCGCAATTGACAAGAAAGATGTTGTTAATTTGAAAGACGCGGGGGCGCTCACGGACGAGATGGTATCCCGCAAATACATTGCCACCATTATTCAAGCGCGCGTGGAGGAAATATTAGAGAGGATTGATGACGTGTTACGTGGCTTGAATAAAAGTGGAAAATTGCCTGCGGGTATTGTGTTAACCGGCGGTGGCGCGGCGCTTGATGGTTTGATTGATTCCGCCAAAGAGATACTCCGTTTACCGGCTTCGCTTGGCTATCCTATTGGCATTGGTAGCGTCACCGATCGCTCCAATGATCTTGGTTTTTCAACGAGTATCGGACTCGTCAAGTGGGGGTACTTGGCGCGACACCAAGATGCCGATCGTCCCGGATCGTTTGCCTCTCGGTTTGGTGTGGTTGACAAAGCGTCAAAACAAATCAAGGACTGGTTCAAATCACTTATACCATGATGTCGCTTGACAGCACCCCGTGGCACCTCGTATGATAAGAGGTACATTCGTATTGCTTCAGATTTATTGAACACATTTTGTACTCAATAGCATATGCCAGAAGTTAAACCGGAGATAGAAGGTTTCGCAAAAATTGCAGTGGTTGGCATAGGGGGGAGCGGTAATTCAGCCGTGAACAGAATGATTGACGCCAAAATTCGCGGCGTGGATTTTATTGCGGTCAACACGGATTTGCAAGCGCTTCATCAATCGCAGGCGCGCGCTAAGTTAAACATCGGCAAAGGTGTGACACGTGGTTTGGGCGCCGGCATGGATCCGGAGGTAGGCCGCCGCGCGGCTGAAGAAAGTCAAAACGAAATTCGTGATCTCCTGAAGGATAAGGACATGGTCTTTATAACCTGCGGTTTGGGTGGTGGCACCGGTTCCGGCGCCGCGCCACTGGTGGCGCAACTGGCGCGCGATGCGGGTGCGCTCACGGTTGCGGTTGTCACGAAACCCTTTGGGTTTGAAGGCGCGGAACGCAAGGCCATTGCGGAACAAGCGCATGAAAAATTGCGTGCGAATGTTGACACCATTATTACCATTCCGAATGATCGCGTATTGCACATTATTGATAAAAAGACCTCGCTTCTTGAAGCATTTAGCATGGTTGATGATGTGTTGCGTCAAGGAGTACAGGGGATTTCAGAAGTCATCACGATACCCGGTAATGTGAACGTTGATTTTGCTGATGTGCGCGCCATCATGACAGGTTCCGGATCAGCGCTCATGGGCATTGGACAGGCGAGCGGAGATAATCGCGCTGTGGAAGCGGCAAAACAGGCTATTTCATCGCCGCTTTTAGAGTTGTCTATTGATGGCGCGCGCGGCATTTTAATGGTGATATCAGGCGGTGAATCAATGGGAATGCAAGAAATGCAAGAGGCATCCAAACTGATTACCTCAAGCGCTGATGAGAATGCGCGGGTGATCTGGGGAGCGGTTGTTGATCCAACGTTGAAAGATGATATTAAAATTACCGTGATTGCGACAGGATTTGAAGGCGCGCCGCGTCGTAATGAACCCGTGCGTGAGGAAGAGCGCGAGTTTACCACGGCTTCACGTTCTCTCAAGTCAACACGCCCTGCTCCGGTGTCATCAAATATACCCGTAGTTGATTTAGACAGCGATGAATTACCCGAGCCCGTGGTGCGTAAACCGCTTGGCGAGACACGATCACGTCTTGAAAAAACAGATGAGGAAGAAGAACTTGAGATTCCCGCGTTTATTCGGCGTAAAATGAACGGGTAGCGCGGAGTGTGGTATACTGTTTTTCATGAGATGCCCTGTTTGCCGTCGGCATGATACGCGTGTGGTTGATTCACGTGTGACGCCCGATGGCACCAGTATCCGGAGACGTCGTTTGTGCTCCAAATGCAAATATCGTTTTTCAACACTGGAAGAAGTGGAATTACTTGATATTACCGTGGTGAAAAATGACGGTAGGCGCGAGGCGTATTCCGTGGTAAAGGTGAAGCGCGGCATAGAGCATGCGCTTGAAAAACGGCCGGTTACGGAAGTATCATTCAAGAGTTTGATTCATCAGATTGAACACGACATTCAAAAGTTAAAAAAACGCGAGATTACCTCAAAGGAAATTGGCGAGGTAATTATGCGCCATTTGAAAAAATTTGATACCGTGGCCTATATACGGTTTGCAAGCGTCTATCGGCAGTTTGAAGATGTGGGGACGTTTCAACGTGAACTTCGCGCGCTTGAGCACCATCGCACGAGCCGTCATAAAAGTCATAAAACATAAGGAGGTATGAGCGAGGAATGGCATGAGCGCCTGCAAAAATTATCCAAGGACGATCTCCAGTTGAGTCAGGAAATTTTGGAACATGTGCGCGTAATGCGGCGACGGCTCTTTTGGATCCAACTCATATCGTGGATTAAATTGGCCATTATTGCGGCGCCGGTTATTCTTTTGCTCGTGTGGCTCCCGCCAAAATTGAAATCAATTTGGACGGATTATCAGGCGCTTAGTAAGGAACTTGAGGTGCTCACGCGAACAACAAAAGACCCTTCGTTTCTTACGGATCTTTTTATAGAACGATTGATGAAACGCCTTAATAAATAATATGGATATGCCCAAATGGACACTGGCGATGATCCTCGCGGTAGGTCTTGTTGGCGGTGTGATTGGAGGAGCGGTAGCAACTCCTCTTTTAGAGGAAGTGTTGGAGGACTTTGAGATGGAAGGTTCTGATGGGTTGTTTTCTACAGAAATAAAGCGTGAAGTTATTGAGGAGGAGAGCGCCACCATTTCTGTTGTGGATAACGTATCACCGGCCGTGGTGAGTGTGATTATTTACAAAAAGCTCGGGTCATTTTTTAATCGCACCGGCCCTTTCCTCTTTGATTTCGGTTCACTCCCATCGTTGCCGCAAGACGACGGCGAGCTTCGGCCAGCGGGCGGCGGAAGCGGATTTATTGTTGATCAGGCTGGTTTGATTGTTACGAATCGGCACGTGGTGGAAGATAAACAGGCAACGTATCGCGTGGTTTTGAATGACGGCCGTGAATTTGACGCGGACGTTAAGGCGATAGATCCGATCCTTGATTTTGCCTTGCTCAAAATTGAGGCAACCGGTCTACCCACCGTTCGGTTGGGCGATTCTGACGGTATCCGTATCGGTCAGACGGTTATTGCGATCGGCAATGTGTTGTCTGAATTTTCAAATACGGTTACGTCAGGCATTATTTCCGGCATTAATCGGCGTGTGGTAGCTGGCGATGGCTTCACCAGCGAAGTGATTGAAGAGGCAATCCAGACGGATGCGGCAATCAATCCGGGTAATTCCGGCGGCCCGCTGGTTAATCTGCGTGGTGAAGTGATTGGTATCAATACCGCCGTGAGTCAAGCGGGGCAGTCGCTCGGCTTTGCGATTCCCGTGAATGCCGTTAAACCCTTGCTTACCAGTTTCCGTGAGCAGGGTCGCATTGTGCGGCCGTGGCTTGGCGTACGGTATCTCATGCTCTCCGCGGCGATTGCCGAGCAGGAGAAACTGCCCGTTAAAGAAGGCGCCTATATTGCACTAGGGCGACGCGGAGAACCGGGTATTGTGGCGGAGAGCCCTGCCGCAAAAGCCGGTTTGAAAGAACGTGATATTATCACCGCGATCAATGGTCAACCGCTCTCCGTAAAACGCGGTTTATCTCGCGTGATTGCAGAGTTTAAATCCGGTTCTGAATTGACGCTCACCGTTCTACGTGACGGAAAGGAAATGACCATTCGGGTAACGCTGGGGGAATTAAAATGAATGTATGGTATACTACCTATAATTCTTAACCCTTATTTTTTGTGGTATGTTAACTACCGCCAAACAAACCAAAATTGTGTGCACCATTGGTCCCGCGTCGCACGACGTCGCAATTTTGAAAAAAATGATTCAAGCCGGCATGAATGTTGCGCGGCTTAATTTTTCTCATGGTACTCACGCTGATCACGCTAAATTGATTAAAACGGTTCGCGCGGCGGCGGCAAAAGTTGGCGAGCCGGTTGCCACACTCCAGGATCTTTCAGGACCAAAAATGCGCGTAGGAGATTTGCCGGAGAAGGGCATTGAATTAAAGGCGAACCAAGAAGTTGATGTGGCGTTTGGAAAAGCGTATGACGGCAAGGTGATTCCCGTCAGTTATCCTTATATACATACGGATATTCGTCCTGGCGAGCAGGTTTTGTTGGATGATGGTCTTATGGAATTGCGCGCGCTCCGCGTGAACGGCAAGGTGTTGCGCTGTAAAGTGGTGGTGGGCGGTACCTTGCTGTCACACAAGGGCTTTAACGTGCCAACATCAAAGCTTCGTATTGACACCATTACCGCGAAAGACAAGGACGATGTGTTATTTGGATTGCGTCAGGGTGTTGATTGGGTGTCGCTCTCGTTTGTGCGTTCGGCTGATGATATACGCAATTTGAAATCACTGATTAAACGCGCGAAAAAGGGCGGATTGATGCCAAAAATTTTGGCTAAAATTGAAAAAAAAGAGGCGCTCGATGATTTAGAAAATATTGTGAAGGAGGTTGACGGCATTATGATTGCGCGCGGTGATTTGGCCATTGAAACCAAAGCGGAGGAGGTGCCGGTGCGCCAAAAAGAAATTATTGAAATGTGCTTGCGTTATGGGCGGCCGGTTATTGTGGCAACGGAAATGATGGCGTCTATGGCAAAAAATCCGCGGCCAACGCGCGCGGAATTGTCTGACGTTGGGCATGCGGTGATGGATCACGCTGATGCGGTAATGACTTCTGGTGAAACCGCGACCGGCGCCTATCCGGTGCTGACCGTTGATACCATGGCAAAAATCGCTCAATCAACAGAAAAATCCGTCTTTGACGACTATCCGCTGGAACTTCACGCAAAGCACCGCCATACGCGCGATCGCATTGTTGGTATCACGGCGCGATTACTCGTGGAGCAGACCAAGGCGGCCGTCATTGGATTTTTACCCGGCAATGAATCAATTGCGCGGCTCGCGAGCCACTTTAGAACGCCGGTGCCGCTGGTTGTTGGCGTCAAAACGGCGCGTGAGGCACAGCAATTGAATTTATGGTGGGGCCTGCACGGGGTGGTGGTGAGTGGTCGCACCGTGGCTGAATTTCAAAAACAACTCCTTGGATGGATGCGCGAGTATGGTATTCGTGCCGGCGCAACGGTTGCGTTTTTATCAGCGCAATACCGTCCCGAAGATGCGCGGTTTTCCCTCCAGGTTGAAGAAAAAACAATTTTAAAATAATGGTTTAGAGATTAGAGAAAGGTGGTGAATAAAAATGTTTCCGACATTGTTACCGTATAGCGCGTTTGGCCTTTTAGTATTGCGCGTGGTGGTTGGCTTTGTATTTTTGTCGCACGGTTGGGCAAAATTGAAAAATCCAAAAGCCATGGCGCAGGGGATGGGCTGGAGCGCGGCGGCGATCATTTTGCTCGGGTTTGTTGAAGCCGCATCAGGTTTACTGTTGATTCTGGGACTCTTAACACAACTTGCCGCCATTCTTTTGGCGCTCGTGATGATTGGCGCGCTTTATTATAAGCTCGTTAAGTGGCACAAGAAGTTCATGGGTGATGGCGGATGGGAGCTGGATGTGGCGCTTTTAGCCGCTACCATCGCAATTGTGCTCTCGGGAGCAGGCGCCTGGGCGTTGGATGCGCGAGTTTTTTGAGGTCCACATACCTCACTTCTATCCACAGCGTGTTGCTTGATGTTTTGATCAAAAAACGCGTGCAGAATGTGGTATACTTTATATACCGATGAAGTATTTCGGGGGTTCACAAAAGGGGAAAAATTGGTGGGGACGTGCTGCGCGGGAAACGCAGCAACAAACGGGAAATCGGGGAACCGGTCATTTTTCTTTTTTTAAAAAATATTTTTATGTGCGGCCGCCATCGTGGAAACGCGTTGGTCGGCCTTTTTTAATTATCGGTACCGCGCTTATTTTTGCGCTGTCCGGCATGATGCCAACACTCCAAGAACATGTGCGCGTGGCAAAAGCGGCAACGTTCACGGTCTGTTCATCAAGTTGTGATTTTGTTTCTATTCTTGCCGCGGTGAACGCGTCATCAAATGGCGACACTATCTCCATTGGCACCGGTACTTTTTATGTTACCTCCTCAATCAGTCTTGCAGGGAAAGCAAAGATTTTTGACGGCGCCGGCGCCGCAAACACTACGCTTATCGCAAGCAGCAGCGCCTCCTATATATTTACGAACACAACCAATGCGGGAGTAGCCACCACCTATACCATTAAGGAAATGACCATCAACGAACAGTCGGGCACTGCTCCAGGCATTTTGAGCTTCAACAATCAAACAGCCCCGGTTACCGTGAATTTTACAGACAACACGGTTTCATCATTCGGCAATACGTCACGCGGGCTTCTTCTTGTCTCATCAGGTAACACGTCAGGTATCACCGCAACAATCTCTGGCAACACGATCACCATGGATGGAACGAGTGACATTGTGTTTGACTGGGATGGCGTGGGCACCACAAGCACTATTACGGTTGCCAGTAATACGGTTACCAATGGTAATAGATTCTTTGATTACAATAACGGCTCCGGCGTTGGGAGTACCATCACGTTCAATGGCAACACCATGAGCGGTTTTGGCTCCGAGGGTGTAATAATTAGTGGCGGAACCACCATTGATATCTATAGCAACACGGTAACCGGTAGTAACACGAATAACGCTATTGATCTCTATCCCGATAGCGGTGCTGTGGTTAACGTATATAGCAATACACTAACGATGGGGAATGGAGTGAGCAATGTGGGTATACGTGTTGCTGATGCCTCCAATTTCCAAGCAAATATTTACCGCAACAGAGTTAGCGGCAGCGATTATGGTGTTATCGTCGACAACAATAGCACCAACACGGGTGTCGCGAATGTGTTTAATAACGTGTTGTATGATTTAAACAGCGGTGGTATCAACATGAACTCCGGCGGCGCTATTACGTATAACTTGTTTAATAATACCATTGATACGAGTCCCGCTGGTATTGACATGACCAATGCGGCTTCTGCAGGGCGTTATAATACTATCAACAACAGTCTTTCCAATACTGGAAGCGGAGGGAATTACGCAATTACCTGTGGCGCGGGCCAAGAAAAAACATTTAACAATAATTTTTATAATTATACAAACCTGCAAAGCGGCTGTGGCGGTTCGCCCCTTGGTTCGGATGGCAACATTAGTGTGGTGCCAGGATATACCAATCATAATGGTGAGGATTACACTCTTTCTGCGACATCAACCTGTTCTGCTTCGACGGATAACTGTGATTCCGGCGCTGCCTCAACCACTATTTTCCATGCGCATGTCTCATCGGCATCTGCAACAACACTGGTATCCGCAACCGATATTCCAAATAACGATCAATTTGATGGGTTAAAAGTTGAGATTTTAAGCGGCACGGGTTCCGGCCAGACGCGGGACGTATCGGATACCGCATCCAGTACGGATACCATCACTATGACCTCAAGTTGGGCCACTAACCCTGACTCAACATCTGTTTTTCGGGTCTATCTTGTTATTACCAATGACTATGCGGGCAATACGCGGCCGGTGGATACTGCGGATATCGGTGCGTATGAATTCCAGAAAAATACCGCACCCACGCCGCCATCAACGTTGTATGCAAGTAGTACCAGCGCGCAATCCGGTTCCACGAATCCGAGTAATGTTTCAACAACAGCCCCCATATTTAGCGCAATTGCCAACGATCCTGATGCGAGCGAGAATCTTATATACGCGCGTATTCAGGTTGCAACCACCAGCGACTTTAGCGACGGTATTTATTGGGATTCACAGCAAACCGCAATCGCCACCACCACCAAAGGCAACCGTATTTCAAATATTACCTTTAATAGTTTTGGCGCAGCGGCCACTACCACCCTTTCACTCAATGACGGCGATGTTACCTATTATTGGCGCATCAAACTCTGGGATGATAGTGGCGGCAGTACCGCAGAAGGCGCATGGTCATCGGTATCCTCCACAGCCTCATTTACCCTTGTTGATGTGCCAACAACCACCAGTGCGGTCGCGGCAACCTATGTTTCAGATTCGTCTATTACGGTCACATGGACGGATAATTCTTCAACGGAAACGGGGTTTGTTATACAGCGAAGCGCAAACGAGGGCGCTTACAGCACGGTTTCCACCACGGATCTTGGCATAACCAGTTATCCTGATACGAGCACTTCGGCAAACAACCAGTACACCTACCGTGTTGCGGCACAAAACGCGGCAGGCACTTCCGCGTACACCACCTCAAGCGCGGTTGCCACCACGCCGTCCGCCGCGACATCCGTGACAACCACCTATGTTTCTGATTCTTCAATTACCGTTGCGTGGACAGATAATTCCACCTATGAATCCGGTTTTCGGGTGCAACAAAGCGCCAACGACGGTTCATATAGCACGGTAACCACCACAGCCACCAGTACGGTAAGTTACGCGGATACCAGCACGTCTGCGGACAGCAAGTACATCTATCGCGTGTTTGCGCGCAACTCGTTTGCAACATCCACGGCCGCCACCTCAAGCGCTGTCTTTACGTTATCTAACGCGCCAACGATCGGCACGCCAACCGTGAACAGCACCAGCTCCATTTCATGGTCGTGGACGGATAATTCCGCGTATGAAGATTCATTCCGTCTTGATTTCACCACTGGCAGTGGCACCGATGTTGACGATATTGCCTCCACAACGGCATCACAGACCACTACGGGCTTGTCAATAAACACACAATACGCCGTGCATGTTCACGCGTATCGTGCTGATCGTGGAGAATCAACAGCGTCTGCCACCTCATCGGCCGTGTATACCTATGCGGCAGTGCCGGGTTCAGCGGAAAAAGTAAGTGGTACTACTGACTCGCTGACGGTTCAATTTAGCTCCTCCACCAATCCTTCAGGCACCGAATTTTATGTGGATAATATAACGGCCGGCAGTAATTCCGGGTGGATTACCGCCACGACGTATAAATTTACGGGATTAAACGCGGGTACGGATTACAGCATACGCGTGAAGGCGCGTAATGGAGATAGTACGGAAACCAGTTATGCCACCACGGTAACCATTGCAACGGAAAGTCAGGGTGGCGGCGGCGGTGGAGATGGCGGCGGTGGTTCTGGCGCGCCGTCGGTTACCGCAGGGCCGGATGTTACGGTGCTCCCCAAAGACAAGAAGAGGTTTGATAAAGAAGAGCTGGGATCGTTCTATATTAACGATGGCGCTAAATGGACGAATAAGGCGGCAGTGACGCTTGGGTTTAACGTGGCGAATGTTACGCATTTTGCGGTGGCGGATAATGTCGGTATGAAGGGTGGCGCGCTCACTCCGTATGCTCCGTCTGCCAAATGGACGCTCTCAAAAGAGGAGGGGCCAAAGACGCTGTACGCGCAGTTTTATGACATGACCAAGGGTTCTAAGAGCGCGATCGTAAAGGCATCCATTATTCTTGATACCTCGCCACCCGGTTCGCCAAAGATTTTAAATGCGCCACCGTATGAAGACATTAGCGATTGGTTGCAGAGTGGCGCTACGTTAAAAGGGAGCGCGGATCCGGAAGTAAAAATTGTGCTTCTTCTTCAGCGTACCGATTTGACGGACAAAATCCGCAAAAAAGTTGCAGAACTTCGCGCGTTGCGCAAGAAGCAACGCGGTTTAGTGGAGGAAAAGAAGGCGGTTCAGAAAAAAGCGCAAGAGGCCAAAAAGAAAACGGAAACAACACAGGCGGAAGTTGATGCGCTGACCAAGAAAGTGCAAGAGTTACAAAATAAAGTGAAAGCGCTACAAGGAAATGAGGCGCAAGTACTTCTGGAGAAAAAGAAATTGCAGCAAGATGAGGAGGCCGTGCAGAAACAGATTGAGCAGTTAGAAAAAGAACAGAAAGGATTGCAACAAGAAGAAAATGTCGGACCTATCATTATTCCGATTGGTTTGAAAGCTGATCCACTCCGAACCGTGCGTATTGCGGCCGCCACCAAGACAACACATAAAACAGCGTCAGATCCTGCCGGTGCGTGGGAGTATGCCTTTGCGCCGGGCACGTTTAATGCGCAAGGCGAATACGCGATTGCGGCGAACGCTGAAGACGATGGTGGGAATCAAAGTGGCAGCACCACTACTTCTTTTGTAGCGCTTGAAGGCGACGCGCCGCAAAAAACGGAGCCACCAAAAGAGGAAGAAGAGGTTAAACCGGTGACTACCACCAAAGAGACAGTTGAAGTGAAAGAGCCCGAGGTCGTTTTGAAGCCAGTGCCGGTCAAGGAGGCGCCACAACCAGAGGTCGTTTTGAAGCCAGTGCCGGTCAAGGAGGCGCCACAACCAGTGGAAGAATCAACGCAATCGTCAAATACTAAGGTGACGCCGGAATCCGGGGAAATCAGCGGTGTGGCACCTGAAGCTGGCACACCAAGTGGCGGTGTTGCTGAATTTTTTGCGCAACCGGCTACCGTCATTGCGGCGCAAGTGACTGATCAGGTGGCGCAAGCAGTCACGGTTGTTGCCGAGCAGGTGCAAGTGGTGGCAGTAAACACCGCCAAAGAGGTTGCCAAGGGTGTGGTGCAAACCTATCAGGTTGCCAAAGTGGTGGCGGATAATCCCGTGGTTGAGAAAGTCAACGAAACCGTCGCGGCGCCAACGGTCGCCGCCGTCGCCGTTGCAAACGTTACCACGGGCGCCACGACACTCCCTTCTATGCTCATGTATTTGCGGTTCTTGTTCCTCCAGCCGTCCATGTTGTTCGGCCGCAAGAAAAAGAAGGCGTGGGGTGTGGTGTATAACGGCTTCACCAAGGTGCCTCTTGATTTGGCGCTCGTGCGCTTGATGATTAAGGATAAAAATCAGGTACTCCAATCACGCGTGACTGACATTGGCGGGCGGTATTATTTCTTGGCAAAACAAGGTGAGTATCTCATTGAGATTAAAAAGCCGGGTTTTGGCACCGTGAGCAAACATTTGGCCACGGTGGAGGAAGATGGTGAATTCAAGCCGCTGTATCACGGTGATACTATTACGATTAAAGAAGAATCCGCACCGGTTTCGCCGTGTATTCCGGTTGATCCTGATACCAGGAAAGAAGACGCGGTGAAAACTTTGAAGAAAAATTATTGGAAGCATGTACAGGAGGCGGCTTCCGGTGTTGGTTTTGGTTTCTCGGTGTTTTCGTTTACGGTGTCGCCATCCTGGTGGATGGGCGCGCTGCTTGGCGTACACATTTTCGTATTTGTTTTTTTTAAGCGTCTTTCTAAACATGAACGTAAGGCCGGTCAATTTGGAACTATTAAAGATAAGTCAACCGGTAAACCGCTCGCCAAAGTTGTCGTTCGCATTTTTGATAAAGAATACAACAAACTGCTTGATACGCGCGTGACGGACAAAGATGGGCGCTATGTTTTCTTGGTTGGGCAGAATACGTATTATCTCATCATTGAGGCCGCGGGATACACGCAATATATTTCTAAGCCCATTGGAATGAAAGAATTGGGCGCTATTGTTGCCAACGTAGATTTGTTGCCTGGCTTTAAGACCGTTGCGGCGCCATCAGCCGAGGCGGCGGCTGCGCTTGCCGCCGGCGAGCACAAAGAAAAAGAAGTTGATGTACGCAATCCGGCCACGACGCGTATTTCTGCGGACGGTATTCCACAACCAAGTGTGCAGTTCTTAAAGAGTATGGGTGTTGAAAGCGGTATGTTGCAGCGGGGCACCTTGGGCGCTGAAGTGCCGCTTGCACAATTTACTCATACCACGACACCGTCGGCTGACGGATCATTTTCTGGTGAACCCCCGGAGCATGCTTCACCGGCGGCCGGCGTTGTTGCGGCGTGAGTAAAAAAAGAGGGCAACTCTCTACAATAAAAAGAGACCCAGATTGAATTTTGGTATTTTTTATTGCGGACCGGACGGGATTCGAACCCGCGATCTCCTCCGTGACAGGGAGGCGCTTTAAACCGGGCTAAGCTACCGATCCAATCAGCCATAGTGTAGCACTTTCTGTTTGTTTTGTCCAGATCGTTCGTGAACAAAAACAGCGCAGGGAGAGCCTAGGTAGTGCGAGTGGAGTGAAGGAGGGGGCACTACTCCCGCAACTATCTAAGCTCTCTCTGCGCTGTGCGGCTGGTTACATCTTGGCAATCTTTTCAAACACTGACGGCGCTTGCACCGCCAATTCAGATAACACCTTTCGATTCAATCCTATACCGGCCTTGTGTAGCTTGTCAATCAACGTGCTGTAGGTGAGGCCGTTCGCGCGCGCTGCGGCATTCACGCGTATATGCCAAAGTTTCCGAAAATCGCGCTTGCGCACGCGTCGGTCTTGGTACGCGGAAGCGCCGGCCTTAATAACCGCAACCTTGGCGCGCTTCAACAGATTTTTGCGACCCCACTTGAACCCTTTGGCTCGCGCCATGAGGGCGCGTCGCTTTTTAAGATGAATTTGTCCTCGTTTTACGCGTGGCATATTGTTTAAACGTATGGCATGGCGCGCGTGATGCGAAGCCGCTCCGGAAGAGCCGCTTCATGACCACGCCGTTTGTTGCGGGTTACTTTTCCCGGTTCGCGCGCGTTAAAATGATCTTGCCCGCCGGTACGCTGAAGAATCTTACCGGTTCGGGTAATTCTGAAACGCTTCGCGGTTGCCTGGTGTGTTTTAATTTTTCCCATACAAAAGAGATTGTATCTTACCAGAGGGTTTGTGGGTCTGTCAAGGCCGAGTGTCCGGGCTAACTTCTAGCCACCACGGCAAACATTTTGTGTCCTTGGGCGCTGATTGGCTGGTCAATCCGTATGGGCAAGTCCTTCGTTAAGGCGGCAATAAAATTTTTGATTACCTGTTCACCAATATCCTTGTGAATGCGCTCGCGGCCGCGCATGATAAGCTCAATTTTGAGTTTATCACCGCGTTGTAAAAATTTAAGCCCCTGTTGTTTGCGTATCTCCATATCGTGATCGCCGATGCGCATGGAAAGGCGTATGCCTTTCACTTCGGTCTCGTGCGCGTGCACCTTGCGTTTGCGATCCTCTTTTTCCTTCTGATATTTAAAGTGGCCAAAATTGACCAGTTTGCATACCGGCGGATCTGCCTTCGGATTGATTTCCACCAAGTCCAACTCACGCTCCTGCGCAAGCCGGAATGCCGCGGCAACTGGCATAATACCAAGATCGCCCTCGTCACTCACCACACGCACTTGTGCCGCGCGGATTTGTTCGTTGGCATGATAGTTTTTGCCGATACTCGGCGCTGGACGTCGGCGTTTTCGCGAGATTCTCATGAGAAGAGTGTAGCACGGGGCGTGAGAATAATCAAGAGAGTAGCGCCTCCTGAAGTGACGCGAGCCGCAAATAAAATCCTTTTGTGTGAATGGAGTTGAGTTTTAGTTTGCAATAATCGTAGTGGTGCATCCACTCGTGAAGCAAGGTAGTGAGGAATGTTTTTGGCGCAAGCGGTTTGCCCTGCACGGCCGTGAAATTGGTGATGTAAATATATTTTTCTGCGGGGCGATAATACCCGTATCGTTTGAACACGGTGCGCCCGCCGCGTTTTTTGTGATATTGTTTTGCGGGCGAAATTTTTAATTGCACGATATCTATTTCCGCACAGTCTGCGAGTTCGTCTAAAAGTGCGTCGCCGAATTTTTGGCGTGCATCTACCGTGTTGGTTGTAAGCAAGGCGCTCACTATTTTTTGCGCACGCCGTGAGACTGGAAAATTTATCGCCAAAATTGCGTTGCTTTTTTTGTAGTTGGTAATTGCTGTCATAGTATTGATTTATTCTATCAGAATGGTATCGTATACACATAGTATGCTCAAATTTGCGCATCGTGGATTAAAATTTGAACATCCGGAAAATACCCTTGAAACATTCAGGGCCGCATATGCGGTTGGATTTGGCATTGAGCTTGATGTTCGCCTCACGCGTGACGGTGACTTGGTGTGCATTCATGATCTTGATCCGGCGCGTGTTGCCGGGCCATGCGCTATCACGGACGTACACAACCACACGGTTGCAGAATTGCAGGAGTTGAATGTCGCGGCAGTGTTCTGGAAGTTTCGTCCCGCGGCGCGCATTCCGCGATTCCTTGACGTAGTGGCGCAGGTGATCACGAAGTTTGAGCCGGGCCAGCAGTGCGCCGCGATCCACGTGAAGGCGGCGGAACAGGGCGATGTTCAGCTCGGCATCATTGCCAAGGCGTTTGCAGAGCACAATCTGTACGACAAGGCGATTGTGTTTGATCTGACGCTTGAGAGCGCGGCAAAGTTGCGCGCGCTGGATCCCAAGATCAAGATTTTCATCTCTGTAGGGGAGGAGCGTTTTGGAGAGTCTATCTACTTGTGGGGAGATCTTGCTAACCACGGAGCCGACTACGACGGCGTGTGGTGGGACGAGTGGGAAACTGCTGGCGCCGAGTACACAGCCGAACGCGCGGCAGAAATCCACGTGGCGGGCAAGTTGATTTACGCAATCTCGCCGGAGCTCCACCAGGATCACGGTCACCCGAACGCGAGTATCGGATACTACCAGCAGTGGGAGCAGTTTATCGCGTGGAAGATTGACGGTGTGTGCACCGCGTTTCCCAAGGCATTTCGGGCGCTTGAAGCGGAGATGCGACAGAAAGCATAATGAAGAAGTTGAAAAATCCGCTCGCGGTTTCTGTGGGAGGTTTTTTTGTACCATAAAAAAATCGGGCCAGCGCGCAGGATGCGTGATGGCCCGTTCGAATTCATGCTTGCTTGCGCGCGAGGAACTTGCGTCCTTTGCCGACATCCGTGTTGACCGGAACATTCTGCTCGCAGAGCGGACAAGTTGCTTCGTCCCACGCGTCGAGCTTCACGTTCACGAGTGCTGTCATCTTCGGAACATCGGCCACATCCTGCGACGTGATTCCTCCGCGGTTACAGAGGACGCCGAGACCGACGACGTTGCCGCCGATGGCTCGCGTGGCTTCGACCACTTTCTTGGCGGAGCCGCCGGTAGTGAGAACGTCTTCCACCACCAGAACGTTCTTGTGAGCGATGAGCTTGTCATAGCCACGCTTGATGACGAAGGCGTCTCCGCCTTCGGACTTCTCGGCGTATACACCGAACACTTCGTGGCCGTTCATCTCGGAGAGATGATGCGCCGTCCACTGCGAGAGAATCACGCCGCCGATTGCCGGCGCGATGACCACTTGCACGTTGTCGTCCGCGAACCGTTCGGCGATTGCGCGGCAGAGGCGGGACGTTTCCGCGGTGTGCGGATAGACCGCATCCT
>CAZWRL010000006.1:0-32045 GCA_964636345.1 uncultured Gammaproteobacteria bacterium
GCGATTGCGCGGCAGAGGCGGGACGTTTCCGCGGTGTGCGGATAGACCGCATCCTTGTTGACGTACGCCGTGCCGTGCTTGCCGGATGTGTAGACGATGTGGCTGTCGGCAATGACCGCTCCGACTTTGCCGAGGACTTGCAGAACTTCTTGCTCGTTCATGATTACCTCCTTTAATACAATATAATCCGTGCGTGCGCTACGAAGCCCCGATAGTGAATCGGGGCGAAGTCGTGGAGATGGCGAGAATCGAACTCGCGTGTGATCGCGTTCCAATAGCACGGTTGTACAAGCTTTGTCCGTTGTTGATTTCACGCATGAGTAGAAACGGACAACATAATCATGCGCAAGTCGGCTGAAGTTTCAGTGGGGGAGGGCAGACGCCTCGCGCACCTACGCTCGGTGTTATGACACCGCCTGTCCGCTACCGAGTATCGCGGAGGCGATGGCTTCCACAAATGTTATGCGAAAGCAGTTGCCAGTGTCGGCACCGCGAAGACATTCTTCACCGCGCTCTTCACTTTAGCAAGTAAGTTTGCACTTACGTTTTGCGTGGATTGTTTTAGGTCAGATCTGCGCGCTGACCGCTTGCCGTGGTATTTTCAACGACCATCGAAACCGATCATCCCCGTTTGATAACGCGCGCCATTTCCTTGCGGTGGTCGCGCTTTTTGATCGTCTCGCGTTTGTCATACTTCTTCTTCCCTCGGCCAAGGCCCAGCTCCACCTTGACCAGGTTCCTTCTTATATAAACAGATACCGGAACAATTGTCAAGCCCTGTTCTTGAGATTTTCCGCGCAGATAGTCCACTTCTTTCTTGCGCAGAAGTAAACTGCGCGTGCGCGTCGGATCGCCAACCAATTTGCCAGCCGGTTCGTAATGACGAATATGCATATTCAATATTACTGGACCCTTCTGACTAATGGTGGCATACGCGCCTTGCAAACTCACATGCCCGAGTTTTATGGATTTCACTTCCGCGCCGGTCAAGGCTAAACCGGCCTCTACTGTTTCAAGAATGTCATAATCAAAGCGGGCTCGTTTGTTGGATGCGACTATTTTCATATATACTACGTCTATGGATCGGTCTTCGGTTTTTACCTTGAGCACCAAGACGATTGTGAAGGTGGTGGTCACCGGCCTTCTTTTGTGGGTTCTCTATATTATCAGAGATGTTCTCCTTCTCTTTTTTGTCGCCCTGATCCTTTCTTCACTCATTGATCCGTGGGCCACCTGGTGCCAGCGCAAGCATATCCCTCGTGCCGTCGCTGTGCTTGTCATTTATGTGCTGTTACTTGGCGCCATATCCACGGCAGTGGTGGTGCTTGCCCCTACTATCGTAAACGAAAGTCAGAACCTGGTCAAAAGTTTGAGCGCGTCATGGGAGGAAATTGCCAGTCGCGGCGGCAATCTTGAACAGTTTAGCACGGATTTTGACATCTTGAGTAATATTCAGCGTAATCTATTGCCATCAGGCGAAACCGTTGGCAAAACACTCGGGAGTATTGTGGCAACGGTGAGCGGTATTTTTGGTGGCATCTTCGCGCTCATTTTGGTTTTGGTACTCACGTTCTATTTGGTGGTTGAAGAAGATGCCACAGCACGTTGGGTAAAACTTGTGGTGCCGGATGAATACCAGCCGTTTGTGAACCAGCTCTTTATCAAAATGAAACGAAAACTCGGGTTATGGTTGCGCGGCCAGTTGCTTTTGAGCATGTTTATTGGCGTGCTCGTGTATATCGGTCTCACCTTGCTTGGTGTTAATTACGCGCTCGTGATCGCGTTGGTGGCCGCCATCCTGGAATTGGTTCCGTATGTGGGGCCGGTGCTCTCCGCGGTGCCTGCCATCTTTCTCGCATTTACCCAGACCGGCAGTTTCACGTTGCCACTGATTGTGGCGTTTATGTTTTGGATTATTCAGGTGGTGGAGAATAATGTGCTCGTGCCGCGCGTTATGCAGAAAGCCGTCGGCATCAATCCCGTTGTGAGTATTCTCTCCATTTTGATTGGCGCAAAACTGGCCGGTATCATTGGGGTCTTGCTTGCGATCCCGCTCGTCACCGTGCTCTCCGTTTTTATTGAAGAAATGCGTAGCGTCAAAAACAATGAGAAGATATCATAGATTTGTGCATCACCAGAAACAACGATTGCCGCTTTTCTTTTTTGTTGCGTGTTTTATCGCGGGTACATTCTTACTGCTCGGCGCGTTTGTCTTTTCTAATAAGCGTCCGGCCAGTGTTGCGCCTGTTGCATCCGTGAGTAAGAGCGCGTCAGTTACCGTACCGGTAGAACCGGTCACGCCACCGGCGCCGGTGGATAATGAAGAATATTGGACAACCGTTGCTGCCGCGCTTGCATCCTTTCTCAAGGCCGCAACGGACGCAACTGGCGGCTGGGTTGACGCGCTGGATTGGGAAGAACGCGTGCGTGAAGTAAAAAGCGCGCGGGCGGTTGAGGAGGCGGCTGTTGCGCTTGAACAAACGCTGGCAAAAACGCGCGTGCCAGGTGACGCGCGATCACATCATTTGGCGATTGTGGTTGCGGTTGATGACGCGCTGACCGCCGTGCGGCAGGAGCGTAGAGATCTTTTGGAAGCAGCCCTGCTTCGCATTGACGAATTATACAATCTTGTGTATAAAAAGTAGCATGCAGTATTTTTCTCCCAAGGTGGTGGTGGCAACGGGTGTCGTAGCGCTCTCTTTTTTCTTTCTTGCCCGTGTGAGTGGGTGGCTGGGCGCGCTTTTTTGGATCGCGGTTATTTTGGTGACCAGTTTTTTTGCCGTCCGCGGCGCGCCGCGAGTCGGTGAGCGGGAGCGAACACGATACACGGTCACCATACCATTTTTTACCGCGATCACCGGCTTTCTATTGCTCTTTGTGTTGGTGGAAAAAGTTGTGTTACGTTCGGTGATTGCGGGACTCGCGCTGTTTGTGATGTTTGTGGTGCTCCACACACTGTATCGCAGCGGACTGCCGGAAGAATTGCGCGCACGGTATTTATTGCCGCCGCTTCGCATGACGCTGTATGCCGGTGTGTTCGGCTGGTTTGCCGCAAGTTTTGGCGTTGCGGTCATGTTGCAGATTCCCCTGTGGATTCTTTCCGTGCCACTGGTACTGGTGGCGGGGCTTTCCAGCTGGAGTTTGTTGCGTCTTGCCGGTCTTGACGCGCCGCGCGCGTATCCCGCAACACTTGTTTTGGCGCTCTTGACGTTTGAATTTTTTTGGGTTATAACATTTCTTCCTATCGGGTACGCGGTGCAAGGATGGCTGCTTGGTGGTGCTCTCTATGTGATGGTGCAGGCGGTTATGCTCACCGTGCATACCACGGAACGATTGGAAAAAAGAAGCCGCATCCGACTTCTCGCGGCTATCGTTACGATTATCATCGTTGCGATACTCGCGCGATGGGTGTAATACATTACTATGTCCGCTCCACACCTGCCTCCACAAACAAGCAGTATTGCGTGGCGCGCGCGCCTCATTTTTGCGCGCACGCTTGTTATTGTTTTGGTTATCGCGCTTGCGGCGGGCGCTGCCGCGGCGCTCGTGGTGCTGGCGTGGTATCCGGAAATTATTGGCACCGGCCGAGAGTCCGCTCTGTCACCAACGGGAGGAGTAACGCGTCCTCCATCGTTTGATGCCGGTACGCTTACGCAAACCATTGAACGCGGAACGGTTGGCATTTATCGCGCAGGAGATAGTGTGCGTCGTTTTAATGTAACGTTTTATCCGCGCGAAGCGGCGGTGGGCTGGGGCGTCTTTTTAACGGATGACGGGTGGCTTTTGACCACCAAAGAAGTAACGCGCGCGGCAAGTGACCTTCGAGTGATTGATGCGCGCGGCACGGTTTACCCGATAGACCGCATCGCGCATGATCCGGTGACGGGGCTATCGTTTGTGAAAATAGCAGGTGACGGGTTTACGGAAGTGCCGGTTGCCGAGCGCGATCCGGTTTCAACCGGCACCGCCCTGTACAGTATTGATGGCGTTTCCTCGCTCGTCAGTTTCACCGTTGGCTCGCCGGATTACAATCGGAGTGAACCACTGGTGACCGGAGAACTCGCGCGTTTGTTGCGGTTAGAAGGCGCGCGCGTTCCGGAAGGCGCGCCGCTGTTTAACGCACAGGGATTTTTGGTTGGCAGTGCGCACCATCGGAATGCGCAAGTGGCTGGAGCAACCGTCATTATTCCGGCGGTGGCCGCGCGATCAATTTTTGATCGTGTTTTTTCAGGGTCCGCTCTTCCAGCGACGGCCGTGCGTATTACGTATCTCATGATACCGGACGTGATACCCAGTGATGTAGCGAAAGATCGCAAGGCGCCGCGGCTCGGCGCGTATGTGCTTCGCGTGCAACGCACCTCGACCTATCGTGGCCCACTGCCAACACTGGCAGAGCGTGATATAATAACTGCAGTGAATGATGAGGCGGTCACCACACAGGAAACACTTGCGTTTTTGCTGGCGCGTCTGCGTCCCGCAAAGGACGCGCTTTTTACCGTGTATCGCGCGGGAGAATATCTCCGCATCCCGGTGGTACTTGGTGAGTAACCTATGACTTCATACATCGTGCACATGCTGTCTTCATGGAAAACCACGCTGCTCGTTGGATTGCTTGTTGCGGCAATGAGCGGCGCGCTTTCGTTGCTTCTGCCGTTGCAGTATCGCGCGGAAACGCAGGTGTTTATTTTGTCACGCACGCCCGCAGGCGTTGATCCGTTTACGCTCGTAAAAACCGCGGAACGTATCGGCGCAAATTTGTCTTACCTTGTGTACACTACTTCATTTTTTGATCGCGTGTTAACGCTCACCCGTGATCACATTGCGCGCGAGTATTTTGGCGCGAATGATCGCGAACAGCGCAAAGCGTGGCGTGATAGCATTGATGTTGGCGTGGTGCCGGGTACCGGTTTTTTACGCGTCGCGGCGTTCCATGAAGATCCGCGTCAGGCCGCGGTTTTGGCGCAAGCGGTGGTGACCACGCTCGTTGACCGCGGATGGGAATATGTGGGCGGCGAGGTGCAGATTAAATCAGTAGATAATGTGGTGATTTCTCGTTTTCCGGTGCGACCGAATATCTTGATGAATATACTCATGGGTTTTTTGATCGGTGCGTTTGGTGTTGCTCTTGTTGAACTTTTCCGCGCGCCGCGCCATCACCATGCGCCGCGCCATCACCATGAAGGCGGCGGCGCCATGGATTGGCTTCGGCATGTGTAGGACAGGAAGCAAATAAGGGGGTGGTTTTGCGCGGCACTTGACAGAGAGAAGACTTTTTGTTTTACTTACTGTAACGTTTCTGCGGAAAGGAGAGGTAGATGACAAACGGAGAGGGTCAGAGCAGGGTTCCCACGGGTTCGTTGCCGGCATCGCCGGCACAAACGACGCCATCGAGCAAGGTGTCGCCTGGACAGGCGGTGTCGCCGTCGACCAGCGAGGTGGAACTGCAGAGGATTATGCTGATGCAGGCGGGGTCGCCGGCAACGCCGATCAACCGACCGATTGCGCGTACCGCGACGCCGGCTCTGCCGAGCGAGCAGCGGAGCAAACCAACAGCGATGACGCAGGCTGTCGGGGGCGCCTTCTCAGAGCGCGTGAAGGCGTTCATAGCGGAGAAGATCGAGGAAGTGTTCAGGTCGGTGAGGGATCAGATCGCGGGTCTCAACGATCAGATCACGGCGCTGTCAGCACGGATGGATGAAGCCGGGCAGAAGGACGACGCGCACGATGGTGACCTGGAGGGACTCAAGAAGGGTCTCAAGGATGCCGAGGCCGCCATCAAGGATGTTGAGAGCAAGGCCGAGATCGCCCAGAAGGCCGCGGACGCGGTGAGCGAGCGTCTCGATCACGAACTCGGCGGCCTCTGATGAGCAATTCGGAAGGCGGCGGTCAACGTCCGTCTGATCAGCAGGATCGCGATGGTGTGCTTGCGCGCGAGGATACGGCGCTATTTCCAGTACCGCCGCAACAGCCGTCGAAAGTTTCTGGTACGGAAGAAGATGAAGCTCGTATCATTGATACGCCTCCAGAACCAGATCGTTCGCCATTTGCGGATTCACCCCCCGAGCCGCTCATCAAGACGCGGTTCTCCGCAATCGAACGTCGCATGGCTGGATTTGGCGATGCGCTTGATAGATTTGATCGACGCATGAGTGCATTTGAGGATGCTCATGGCGCGCTCGCCACAAATGTACAATCTGTTGCGCGCGATGTTGAAGCGCTGAAGGGCGCCGGCGAGGGGATAACTACGGCACTTCAGGAAATTCGTGAAGCCGTGACCTCGGCGCAGGCAGCTTCGGAGGCAAACTACGCCGCGATGACGGAACGGTTGATCGCGGTTGAGGAACGCCTCGCTTCGTTCGGACGCATTGTGAGCACGCGTGCTTCACAGGAAGATGTGCGGCGTGTGAACGAGGGCGTCGCGACAGTGCGCGCGAATGTTGAGACGTTTGATGCTCGGCTGAAGCAACTTGGCACCGATAGCGCCCGTCATGCCGAATCGCTCGAGGGTCTCTTGGCAAAGATGGGTGGTGTTGAGAGTCGGGTGTCTGGTGTTGAGCATCAGGCAACCGCACTTACCGAGACCAATGCGGCGCTTCGTCGGCGAATGAACGAGATCGGCGAGGAGGCCGGTGGTCTGCGAAGCGATCATGATGCGCTTCGTCTCTTTGTGGATGAACTCACGGTATTCCGTACTACCTTTGAGGCACAGACAACGCGTCTTTCTAGTGATCTTGAAGAAGTACGCGGTAAGATTGGTGACCTCACCGGAAGTGTGCGTGGCGCGCAGGGTGCGGTTGATGTCCACGAGGAACGGATTGGTGGTCTTGAGGAGCGGCTCGCCGTCTTGAGTGAGTTCCAGGGTCTCCTGGAGCAGATGGAGGAACTCAAGAGGAAGCTCGTCAGCCTTGAGGGCTGGCGTAGGGTTTTTTCAAGGGAGGCCGAGGCATACGCCGGACGGCTCGGACTTTCCCCGCCGCCATGGGTAGCGGCAGTGGGTACCAAGGCCTCATAAGCCGGAGATATGTAAGTTAGCAAAGGGCTCTGTTGAGTCCTTTTTTATTTGTTTTATTCCAGCCTTATTTTGAAAGATTGCTTGCCGCCGTACGTCCCTACGGATAGGCATGGACGGGTATGCTTTTATTGGTGTCATAAATTTGGCTTTATAAAGCCATATTATTGCCCATTTTAACGCAAAGATTTTTTGTCATTCCAGCTCTTGACAAAGTTCTTCGTTTGTGCTACAGTATGTCGTTACGCTGAATCAGCAGAACAGGTGTCAAGACGTAATGTCTGAACTGGTTTAAGAGCTGACGCGGCGTGACGAACTTTAAAGAGCGGTTTCTTGGGGATTCCGTGGTGAGCGGCTGTGTGTTGAGGTACACTTCTACGCATGGCCGTTCACCGCGGGTCCAGTCGGATTCCGCAAAACTACAACAGGGAGCAGGGAGGAGGAAAGGCCGGATGGCAGTCAGGACGCGCAGGGGAGTAAAATCCCCACCGCCTCCGGCGGATCCTCCGCCGGACGATGTTCCACCTCCGCCGCCTCCAAGGCCGGCGGACGACGAGGATGCAACCGCAACCAAGCCACCGCCTGGTGAGGGTGGTGCAACTTCCGAGGAGGAGAAGGTGGCAGAGAAGGTGGCAGACGAGAAGAAGGGCAAGAAGATCGGTGGTATCGGAGCCATCGGGCTCGTCGCACTCGTGCTCGTGTTCTGGGGGTTCGGCTGGTGGCCCTTCAACAAGAAGGGCGACGAGTCGCCGCAGACCACCGTGCAGGCGGGTCCCGTGACTCCCGCCACGTACACGCCGCCCGTGGTGACGCAGCCGCCTCCGCAGGCACAGCCCGCGCCGGCGCCGGTGGCCGCTCCGGCTCCCGCGCCGCCTGCGGCTCCCGCAGCTCCGCCCCCCGCGCCGACCCTGTCGGCCGAGGATCTGGACAAGCGGATCGCGGGGATCGCAGATCAGGAGGTGAGGGATTGCCTCCTGCGCCTGCGGATCTGGGACGTGGATCTGTCCACACCCAGCGCGCTGGACGCCGAGACCGCGAACTGCCGCAAGGCGGTCGCGGCCAAGTAGACGTGTAGACGTCTCGTAAGAGGCGTCAACTGACGCTCTAACGTCAAAACCCGTGGTCCGGCGTGCTCTAAACCAGCGCGCCGGACCTCTCCCTTTCGTTGATCTTGTGGACACACAAGCGTAGCGAAAGGGACAAAAAGTCCCATGTACCTTGATTCACAACGGGCCTTCGCGGCCCACAACCAAGACCTCGTCTAGGAAACGAGGCATGGAGGTGCGCATGATGAAGCGCATGTTCGCGATGGCCGCGATGGCGGCCGTGTGTCTGATCGGTGCGACGGTGTTCGGCCAGGGAACCTCGGCGGCGCCCGCGGCGTCGGCGACCGAGTGCAAGAAGAGTGACGAGTGCGGCGACCCGACGCCGGTCTGCGACGTGGCCAAGGTGTGCCGCGCGCGGAGCCCGGCCGAGGATGCGGCCAAGATCCGGAAGGACAAGCAGGACGGGGCCAAGGCGGACGTGGAGTCCGCCGAGGAGGCCCTCGCGGCGGCCAAGGCCGACTGCGTCAAGGATCCCGCCCAGTGCGATTCGCCGACGGCGACGCCGATCGCGGTGGCCAAGCAGCGTCTCGCCGAGGCCAAGCAGGCGGCGGCCAAGGTGGGCGTGCCGTCGGCCACGGCAACGGCCGTGGCCGGAAAGTGCTACGACACGCGCGTCCAGATGTGTTCGCTCGAGCCGATCCGCGGCACCTGCCAGGGCAGCTCACAGATCCTGCGATGCCCCGGCGTGCTCGCGGAGATCGATCCGCTCAAGGGTAGTGGTGGTGGTGCGAGCGAGGCGCGACTCGGCCGGATCGAGTCAACGCTCTGGGACCACGGGAAGCGGATCAACGCTGTCGAGGGGGCGCAGGCCGCGCTCCTCGACGAGGCGGACCGCACCGGCGCCAGGGCAGAGGAGGCCTACGCGGCGGCGGTGAAGAAGCAGGAATCCGAGGAGGAGGAGGCACACGCCTCCTCGGATGCTCCGGCCGCTGGCACGGGTCAGGGCGCGGGTGGCGACGTGGATACGGACAGGTTGGCAGGGTGCGTCGGCGCCAAGACCCGCTTTCTGAAGCGGGACAAGCGCTTGGCAAGCGACGCGGCTCGCCACAACGCTGCGGCGACGTGGTGCCTGGCGTCGCTCAACAAGTAGCGGCGCCCAGCACCTTTCGGTAGTACGGCTCGTGCGGGGGAGGAATTCAAAACTCCACCCCCGCACGAGCCACCTCTTTTAGTGGGTTGCTTGCGAAGCAAAATACTGAAAGGGGTAAAAAGAAGCCCCGTGTTTATTAACTTCCCCTTTGTGGGGGCCCATGTGGCCTCCGCGGGGGCCAGAAAGGATAGGGAGCGATGCGTTTTTCGCTGTTCGTCCTGATGGCCATCCTCGTGGTGGCCGCGCGTCCGGCGCAGGCAGCGCCGGCAACGACAGGGCAGCTCGCGAGAGCTGCCGTGGACATCAACCGCCAGAAGGCGGAGCTGGAGCGCCTGCGTGCCAGGGTTGCGGTGGAGATCGGTCGGCTGGAGAAGCGGGATCAGGAGCTGTCCCGTGACGTGAAGCGGTGCGTCAGTGGATGCACCGGGACCAGGAAGGCGCAGGCGAAGGTGCGCGAGAAGATCGCGGCCAAGCAGGTGCAGGTCAAGAACTACGATCGGGAGATCGCGGCGCTGGACCAGCGCCTCTCCAGCGTGGAAAAGCGAGTCGGTGTCCTGGAGGGCGCCAACGAAGCCATCGCCGGAGAAGTGGAGGAGATCGGTGAATCGCTCGATCGCGAGATCGGGCGCGTGAACCGGCTCTTCCACTCCGGTCCGTACGTTTCCATCCTCGCAGGAGGGTGGTACCACGCGCCGCGCGGTCTCGTAGGAATCGGATTCGGCCATTCCCTGCCGGTCAACGAGTACCGGTGGCGGGCGGATTCCGAACTCCTGCTCGGACTTGCCGGAGGCGACAACGCGTTCGGCGCGACGTTCACCGAACGGATCCGGCCCAACAGCCGGTTCTGGCTCGGAGTGAACGGAAGGGTCACCGTCGAGGCGACCCGAGATCTGGGATACGTGAAGTCGTTCGCGCTCGGGATCGGGCCGTCGCTCGGCCTGGTGCTCGGGCACGCGGTGCTGACGGCCGACGTGTACGTCGGCTTCAACCGCGACGCCTCCGCCCTCGACAAGGATGCCGGTATCGCTCTGCAGGCGGCGTACCGGTTCTAGGGGCCCCAAGCCCCATCCCTTCTGGCCGATCTCCTCCCAAGGCCAGATGCCTGTTGCCGAGCGGTCGTTTTCCCACAAGGATTGCGACCGCTCGGCTCTCTCTTCCTCCGCGCTACCGCCGTAGTGTGGAGAAAGAGGGACCTCACTGTTCCGTCCATATTCTGTTGTGTGGGATCTTCCCCCTTTACCGGGTGGTAAGAGCCAAGCATGGGCCACGCAACCGCGTGTGGGCGGAATCGTGAGGTTCCAAGAACCTTACAAACAGGGAATTGGTTTTCAACGGGCCTTCGCGGCCCACAACAAAGTCCTCGTCGGAAACGAGGCAAAGGAGGTGCGCATGAAGCGCATGTTCCTGATGGCCGCGATGGCGGCCGTGTGTGTGGTCGGGTGTAACGGGTTCGAGGGCGCCGCGGGCCAGTCGGGTCCGCAGGGTGAGCCCGGCACGCCCGGCGCGAGCGGGTTCCGGTGCTGGGACTTCGACATGGACGGCGTGAACGACAGCGCGGAGGACACGAACGGCGACAACGCCTTCGACGTCCGCGACTGCAACGGCGCGCAGGGCGAGCGCGGCGAGGCTGGTCCCGAGGGGCCGGCTGGTGCGCAGGGCCCGGTTGGGCCGCAGGGTCAGCAGGGCGAGCCCGGAGAGCCGGGCCAGCCCGGTGCGCAGGGCCCGGTTGGGCCGCAGGGTCAGCAGGGCGAGCCCGGCGAGGGTGAGGGCGAGACGCCCGTGGAGGGCGAGGGTGAGGGCGAGACGCCCGAGCCGGAGTGCCAGGTTGGTACGGGCGACTGCCCGTGCTACCCGAACGGTACGTGCGACGGCTACCTCCTCTGCGAGGACGGCGCTTGTCGCTACGATTCGGACGGCGACGGTGTCACGGACTGGCAGGACAACTGCCGGAACGTGCAGAACGATCAGGCGGATCTGGACCAGGACGGCGACGGCGACCGGTGCGACGGTGACGTGGATGGGGACGGGATCACGAACGCGGGCGACACATGCCCGCGCATCCCGAACCCGGACAACGATCCGGCGCGGTGCGCCCCGCCGGCCGAGTGCCGGGAGTCCGAGCAGTGCGACGATGGGAACGCGTGTACGACCGACATCTGCAACATGCAGGGTCGGTGCACGCACAACTTCGTCGTCTGCGACGATGGACTCCAGTGCTCGGTGGATACCTGCAACCCGGGCTACGGGTGCGGGCGAGTGGCCGACGATGCGAAGTGCCCGCAGGGGCAGCTCTGCTTCGTCTGGCCCCTGGAGTATCGGCAGTTCCCGGACGTTCCGGCCGAGGGGTGCTACGAATGCACCAACGACTTCGGTCTCGGACGCGAGGGGCAGTGCGACGACGGCAACGCGTGCACCGTGGACTCGTGCGATGACAATCGCATGTGTCTGCACGAAGCACGGACGTGCGACGCGGCGCAGGGTCTGTCCTGCGTGGAGTTCATGGCTGCCGACAACGTCGGCGAGACGTGGGCGTGCACCCGCGACGAGGACGGGGATGGCTACTACGCGTTCATCCCCCGCGGTGTCCCGGCGAACACCCGCGTGGACTGCAACGATCGGGATGCGCTGATCCACCCGCTCGCCCGCGAAGTGTGCGGGAATGGCGTGGACGACGACTGCAGCGGGTTCGTCGACGACCAGGACGTGTGCCCGCGGGACTGCAACCCCGGGCAGGTACGGGTATGTGGCACGGACGTCGGTGCGTGCGTGGTTGGTCAGCAGACCTGCGACGCGAACGGCCGATGGGGTTCCTGCAACGACGTACGGCCCGTCGCCGAGTCCTGCAACTCGCGGGACGACGACTGCGACGGACAGACCGACGAGGGTCTGAACTGCGCGGCGCCTCCGGCGGGCGGTGGTCCGGGTCCGGACGGTGGTAACGACACGGTTCGCGTGTGCGTGCCCGCCGACCCGGCCGGAACGTGGCAGGTGAGCATCTGGGGGACCCCGAACGGTGGGGTCTTCGAAGTGCAGCACGGCCAGTGCAGGGAGATATCGACGCTGGACGACCACCGTTCGGGGCTGCGCTTCAACGCGCGGCGTCCGAACAACGGGTCGTACTGCGCCGGGTGGGTGAACAACCCGGCGGATCTCCGCAGCACCTGCGACGGGTTCAGGGTGTACGTGGACGGTGTCCAGCAGGGGCTGGAAGTCGTCAACGACGCGCAGGGGATCAACTACCGGATCCGGCCGTAAGGGGCCATCCGGTAGCGAGTAGTTCCTTCCGAGTTCTCGGGGCTCCCGGGTTCCCAACCTGGTAGAGTCCCACGGGGCCTGGTCATCATCGATGATCAGGCCCCTTTTCTTTTTTATGCTATAATCTAGTGGTGTCCCGCGACTTCACACAACTTTTTTTCGTACTCTTTCTTTCCATGCTTGGTGCCGTAATGAGTGTCTACATGCCCGGCGCGGTTTTTGTGGCGCTTGTTTTGTGCGCGGTGATCTGGGCGCTTTCGTATAAACCGATATATGGACTGTATGTCCTGCTTTTTTTATACCCCCTGCTTAGTTGGCAAATTAATTTGGGCGGGTATGAATCGTTGCAGAATACGTTTTTTGCTAACATAAACGCGCCCGTTGCGGATTTTTGGGCGTTGCTGTTGATTGCGGCGACCGCGCTGCATTTCTTTCGTGATCGCGTGCGTACGCGGTTGTTGCTTCCCGGCCTGCCACTTTTTATTTTATTTTTTCTTTCCGCGCTCACGTCTCTTTTTACCGTTGCTGATTCTGACGTGGCGTCCGGCGTGCAGTACATCGCGCGGAATATCCTATTTATTTATTGCGCGTATGTTTTGTTGCCGGTGAATAGTGTGCGGCGGCGTGAAGAGCTATGGCGCGGCGCGCGCGTATTGTTGATTGTTGGCGCGCTCGCGACACTTTGGGGCATCGCGTCTTTGTTTATTGTTGAACCATTCTGGGGTGTCTGGCGGCGTGTGACGCCGTTTGCCATCGGCGGCTGGGCGCCGTTTGGATTATTTCATAATGATCTCGCCGAGGTGCTGGTTGCTATCTTGCCGCTTGTTTTTTATTGGCAGTATCGTGAAACGCGCGACGCATGGCGGAAGATTGCATTTTTGTACGCGACGGTGATGACCGCGGTTACGCTCTTGACTTTCAGCCGTACGGCGTGGATAGTACTCTTTGTACAGGCCGTGATTTTTATGGCGCTCTCCACGCGCGTGGCGTGGCGCGCGGTGGTGCGGCGCGTTCTGCCGTTTGCCGCGGTGGTTGTGGTGCCCATTACCATCTACATGCTGATATTTTCCGGAAGTTCGTATGTGGCGTCATCAACATCGGCGCGCGTGGATTTGGCGCGCATTGCGATGATTGCGTTTGCCGAGCATCCGATTATTGGCAACGGCGTGGGTACGTACATCAGTTTGGTGGCGGGCGCGACGGCGTTTCGCATTGAATATGGTCCGCCATTTGACGCGCATGGTGTTATTCAAAAGCTCGCGGCAGAGCAGGGCGTGCTTGGGCTCATTACCTTTTTCTTGTTGGTGGGTGCACTTCTCATGATAGTATATCGCGCGTGGCGCTCCGAAAAGGATGAGCACTATCGCGAATTATTGCTGGCTATGCTGGTGATGGCCGCGGGCGCGGTGGTATTTCAAGTTTTTAATACGCAATATTACACGGCAAAGATGTGGATGCCGATAGGGTTGGCGCTTGCCGCCGTAGCACTACGTAAAAAATAACATGCGCATACTGATTTTGGCACAAGAAATTTCACTTGATCAGCCCGGCGGTTCCGGACGCGTGGCGTGGGAGCAGGCGCGGGCGCTTGCCGCGCGTGGGCACACGGTTGCGCTCGGAGTACCTCACGGGCGAGCATCGCTCAAAGATGAAGAACGACGCGACAACGTAACAATTTTTCGGTTTGGTGATTACAAGCGGCGTGCGGAGTTTGGCAGGAGCATTGCGGATATTTTGGATACGCCGCGATTTATGAAACACGTGTTGGCCGGCGCGCGGTGGGATGTGCTCATTGCGCATCATCCGCATGTTGCCTATGGCGCGCTCCGTGTGCCGGCAGCGCGCCGCCTGCCGTGTATGTATATGTTTCATGCGTCAGCGGCGGCCGAGATTCAGTATGAGGGATTGTCGCGTCCCGGGTTATGGCCGCTCGCCGCTCTTTTTTTAAAACCGGGATTTGTAAGTTGGACGCGATGGATTGAAAAACGGGTGTTGCGTCACGCGCGGGTCGTGTGCGTCTTTAGTGATTTTTCAGGAAAATTATTGCGCGGGTTGTACCCGCGGACAACGCGGAAGACGACGGTTGTGCGCGTGCCGATGGGCATTGATACCGCGCGTTTCCACCTGCCGACATCAAAGCGGGTGGTGCGCCGAGCGCTTGGTTTGCCGGAAGACGCGCTGGTTGCGGTAACGGTCAGGCGTTTGGTGCCGCGCACGGGCGTCAAAATTTTGATTGATGCGTGGCGGGCGCTGTATGATCGCGTGGGAGCGATGGCGCATCTGGTTATTGTCGGCGAAGGGCGGGAGCGGCAGGAACTGGAGAACCATGCGCGTGCGATTGGACTGGAGACCCAAGTTCATTTTGCGGGTCATGTGCGCGATGCGGAGCTTCCGGCGTGGTATCAGGCGGCCGATGTGACCGTGATTCCAACCGTGGCGTATGAGGGATTTGGCGTTTCCATTGTTGAGTCCATGGCATGCGGCACACCGGTGATTGGCACGCCCGTTGGCGCGATTCCGGAAATTTTACTTGCCTTTGATGAGCGTCTGCTTGCTGACGCGGCGCGCGCGTTGCCGCTTGCCGAGCGTCTGGTGTGGTTTGCTGAAGAAGGTATGCGCGAGGAGTGGGCAGAGCAAGCGCGTGATTTTGTAAAGCGATGGTATTCATGGGAAAAGCACGCGGAAACGATAGAGGAACTCGTACAGCAACATGAAAATCGTTCAGGTCAATAAATTTTACTATCCGCGCGGGGGCGCCGATATTTACGCATTGGCGCTTTCTGATTTGTTGCGCGCGGCGGGGCATGAGGTGATCCCGTTTGCTATGCATCATCCGGAAAATCTCGCGACACCGTACGCGCGATATTTTGTGAGCTATGTTGATTTGAAAAAACATGAAGGGTGGTGGAGCGATCTTAAAAAATTTTGGCGTATTGTGTATTCGTTTGAAGCGCGACGGAAATTCGCGCGACTTCTGCGTGATGAAAAACCGGATGTGGTGCATGTGCATAATGTGTACCACCAACTTTCACCTTCCATTTTAGATGCGGCGCGCGCCGCGCGCGTGCCGGTGGTGATGACCGTGCATGATTATAAATTGTTTAATCCAAATTACAGCATGTTTGGGCACGGGGGCGTGATATGTGAACACGGCCGTGATGGGAGGTTTTGGGAGATCGTGCGGTATAATTGTATGGGATCGCGTGCCGCGAGTTTCACCGTTGCGTGCGAGGCGTATCTGCATCGGTGGCGCCGCACGTATGAGCGCGCGGTGCGGCGTTTTGTGAGCCCGAGTATGTTTTTGATTAATCTTGCGGCTCTCTACGGTTGGAAGCATTCGCAGTTTGTGCACCTGCCAAGTTTTGTGCGGCCGATTCGTCCGCCTCGCGCGGGCGGCAAAGAATGCATATTGTATTTTGGTCGTTTGAGCAGAGAAAAAGGATTGTCCTATCTTTTAGAAGCGGCAAAGATGGCGCGCACGGTGCCGCTCGTGATTGCGGGACGCGGGCCGGAGGAGGCGGCGTTGCGGAGCCAGGCCGGGGCGCTTGGCCTGCGCAATGTGACGTTTGTGGGATTTAAAGAAGGGGCGGAATTATGGCGTTTAGTGCAGGGCGCGCGCGCGGTGGTGGCGCCAACCATGAGTTATGAAAATTATCCGTTATCAGTGATTGAGGCACAGTCGCTCGGAAAGATTGTCATCGCAACGCGACGAGGTGGTTTGCCGGAAATGGTGCATGATGGCGAGAACGGTTTTTTGGTTAATCCGGGCGATTCGCTTGAACTGGCGAAGACGATGGAACGCGTGTGGCAGATGCCCGCGGATGAACGCGGCGCCATGGAAGGAGCGGCGCGCGCGCGTGTGTTGCGCGAGAATGATCCAACGGATCACGTGCGGAGGATTGTCGCGCTGTATAAGAGTGTTATATGAAAGTAGCCATGATTGGTCAGAAGGGAATCCCCGCGCTCTATGGCGGCGTTGAGCGCCATGTTGAGGTGCTCGCAACGCATCTTGCGCGCGCGGGTCACACGGTCACGGTGTATGCGCGAACGTGGTATTCCGGCGGCCGTGCCATGCCGGATCATAAACGCATGACGCGGATTCTTTTGCCATCTATTCACACCCAGCATCTTGACACGGTGACGCATGTCGCCCTCTCGCTTTTTCACGCGCTCTTTCAAAAGTATGACGTGATTCATCTGCACGGCGTTGGGCCAGCGCTTTTGGCGTGGATACCGCGTCTTTTGAAACCGCGCGCGCGTGTGGTGGTGACGGTGCATTCGCTCAATCGCGAGCATCCGCAATGGAATGCGTTTGATCGGGTGATATTACGCATGGGCGAATGGGCCGCGGTTCACTTTGCGCACCAAACCATTGTGGTGAGCAAATTTTTGCGCGCGTATTTTCGGCGTGAATATAGCCGCGATACGATCGTTATTCCTAATGGTATTGAGATGCCGGGAGTCGCGCCATCAGCACACCTGCTCAAACGATGGCGCCTTGAACCAAAGCGATACGCGGTTTTTATTGGCCGTTTGGTGGAAGGAAAGGGCGTGCACACCCTGATCCGCGCGTGGCGCCAATTACAAAAAAAGCGCCCGGAGGCGCTTGCGGGGAGATCACTGGTTATTGTGGGTGATGAGAGTTTTTCGCGTGAGTACGCGCTGCATTTGAGACGTTTGGCGCGCGGCGACGCGTCAATTATTTTTACTGGCTGGCAGGATGGCACTCCACTCGGCGCGCTGCTTGCGCACGCGGAAATGTTGGTGCAACCATCGCTTTCTGAAGGATTGCCGCTGGTACTGCTTGAGGCCATGGCATACGGCATTCCGGTGTTGGTATCCGATATCCCCGCGCATCGGGAAATTATTGCCGAGGCGCGCGTTCGTTTCCCCGTTGACGATGCTACCGCGCTCGCGGCACACCTGGCAGAACTCTTGACCGATCGTGCGTGGCACGAGGAATTGGGGCGTAAAAATCAGGAGCTTGTGCGGAGGGAATATCAGTGGAAACAGGCAACCGACAAGACGATCGCGGCGTATCACGCTACGTGATCGTTTGGAATATCTGGGATATCAAGCGGTATTTTTTTTTGGTCTTGCGGAACAATGTTGACGCTGGGGCTGTATAGTTTGCCCGCGATGTTCCAGCGTTCAACAAATTGTCCGATGCCGCGTTTAGTGGTTTTTGATTGAATCGTAGTTTTTTGCGACCACGTCACTAAACTTTCAAAATTAACTTTGTACCGGCCGGCAACCACGATATATGAGAGCTCTCCGGCGAGCAAGGCGCGGCGTATGGTTTGAGCGTTAACGCCAAAGAGGCGAGCGGCTTCTGATACCGAAACACGTATTATGTACTTTTTACCCTCCGTGTTTTTTTCGTCGGCCATACGTTCAAAGTATAGAATAGTATATACAAATAGGATAGTTGTACCTTACAGGAGTATCTGTGGATATGTCAATGTTTAATTGGTGAAAGTATACGCTAGTGTATACAAATCTGTGGATAACTGGATTGTGCTCAAATAAGCAAAATTTTGCTTTTTAAGCATACAAAAGTATAGACTATCCTATACTTTTGTTTGTTGGTTATCTGTGGATAAATACCAAAATCTGCTAAAATGGCTAAAAATACTGGCTGGCTTTTTATCCACAATTCCTGTAACATTTTTGCCACTTATACGGTATATATCTATGAAAAATGAACTAGATGAAAAGATGCTAATTTATCGGGTGGAAGCGACGCGGGATCCGGAAGCGTTTAGCGCGCTCTATAGCCACTATTATCCAGCGATTTATAGGTTCATTTTGTTTAGAGTGTCCAATCCAGATGTGGCACATGATGTGGTGGCAGATGTTTTTTTAAAATTATGGACGCATGTAATCGAGCGGCGGCGATTAACGAATTTCAGGGCGCTTGCGTATCGTATTGCGCGGAATACCGTTGTTGATCACTATCGCGCGGCACGTCCAACGATATCGCTTGATGAGATGGGCGCGCTTGAGCCGATGACTGAAGATTTTGCAGCGCTCGCTGGTGGCGCGATAGATCGCTCAATTGCGGCAGAAAAACTTGCGCAGGCGCTCCATGTGTTGAAAGAAGAAGATATAGAACTGGTGACCCTTTTTTACGCGGAGCATTTACGGGTCAAAGAGATTGCAACCATTGTGAACAAGCGGCCAGGAACGATACGTGTGCAGTTGCATCGAGCGCTTAAACAACTTCGTGACGTACTGTGATATACTATGTTGTGGCGACGTAAGGATAGACAAATTATAAAAGCATTGCGGGCATTCTACGATGATCCCCGATTTTTGCCGTCTCCCGAAGCGATGGAGCGGAATCGGCAACGGATCATGACGCAGGTGTATCAGACGAGAGCAGCGTCAGTTGAGACAGTTCCTTTGTATATTCGTGCGCGTATTCTTGCGAAACTGTTTATTCCGGAGAGTGTGTGGCGATTTGCGCTCCAGCCGGCACTCGTTGTGGTGTTGGTGCTCGGTGTTGGCACCGGCGGATGGATTACCTCGGTGCAGGCCGCGTCAAAAAGTTTGCCGGGCGACGCGCTCTATTCCATTAAGATTGCTGGGGAAAAGACTCAAGTGGCGTTCGCCAGTTTATCTCATGATGAGCGGGCAGTGACCGGCCTTCGGATGGTATTTGCTTCGCGGCGTCTTGACGAGGTAAAGAAAGTTTCAGGCGTTAAAAATCAGAAAGAGAAGGAAGCGCGCGCAAGTGTGGCCGTGCGTGGTTTTAAGGAGCAAATCACCAGCCTGAATACGTCGTTTAAGGATTTGAAAACGACACAACCTGAATCGTTGGTTCAGGTAGCAAAGACGGTTGGCGAGAAGAGCGGCTCATTTGTTGATGCGTTATCGCAGGCAAAAGCGGGGGTTGGGTCGCCCATTGTTGAACTCCAGTTGCAGGAAGCAACGCAATTAGTACAGCAGACGAGTGATGCGGCGGTTGCGGTGGTGGTGGCAAATCATGCGTCAGGCAATACTGATGTAAGTACCAAAGAGGTGGCGGCGATGGTTGGCGATCAGTTGACTCGTGCGCGCGATACGGTTGCTGAATTGGTCAAACAAGAGGGGGTGGGGAATGCCGCGCGTCGTCAGGTGGCACAGGTGGTGCGCGACGCCGAACAGTTGATAGAAAAACAGGAATTTGATGGCGCGCTTACGCGGGTACGAGTCATTCAAGGGATAGCGGATACCGTAGCGCCTGCTTCGGGTGAGGGTGTGCCTTCTTTTGCGGCAACAATCACGCGCGTTATTCTGAACGTGACCAGCACCATCATTGGCGAAAAACAATAATTCTTTAAGGCAGAATCCGGCTTCTGATTTATTTCAGAGATCGGATCCTCCCTTTAAGGAGGAATTACGTTATTATCAACGTGAAGAATCCAAGGTCGAGTTCTCATAAAGAGAACGTCTTCACATTGTGCGACGCGTTTTACAGCGCGTCAACAAAAGAGTTAACAATAATTATGACAACAGCATTACGCATAAGTAGAAAAGCAATAACCAGCGCTGTTGTAGGGATGACCATTTTGTGGTCTGTTGGCGCATCCGCTCTCATTAATCCCTTGGTCGCCCAAGGAGCTCCGGTTGCGAAGGGAAGTTTAGTGAGCGGTGATCTCATCATATCTGACGCGGGCAAAGCAGGCGCAACGGTCTATCTCTACAACGCTGGCAAGAGATATCCATTTCCAAACCAGAGAGTATACGCTTCATGGTATGGCAATGATTTCTCAAAATTAAAGCGACTTTCAGTCGAGGACTTGGGGTCACTCGCATGGGGTGACAACATGCTCTATCGCCCAGGATCACGTTTGATTAAAGTTCCGGATGATCCAAAGGTATATGCCGTCTTGCCGGGTGGCATGGTGGCATGGGTGAAAGACGAAGCAACCGCGGCAAAGTTCTATGGCGCAGGATGGGCATCACGTGTTGATGACCTTTTGGCGTCACTCTTTGTTGCGAACTACACCAACGATCCTGCCAAAGATCTGACTGCCGCTTCACAATATCCTTCCGGTACGCTCGTGAAGGTTGAGGTGGCAAGCGCCGCGCTTTCAGCGGCCGCGGTGAAGTACTACTATATTGAAAGTGGCACGAAGCGTGAGGTTTCTGAAGCGGCGCTTGGACAATTCCGCATGGATTTTGTCCTCACCGTTAAGGAAGCCGATATCGCCGGTCTCACCGTGGGTGTGGCCGTTGGAGCGGGTGAATTCTTGAACCCAGTCGCGGTGCAGGAAGGCACCACCGTTCCGGGCGCTGCAGCTCCGGTTGACTCCGCGCCGGCAGGTGGCACGGTCACCGTCAGTTTGGCGGCAGACAGCCCATCAGCTCGTATTTTTGACGGCACCGCTTTGAATCCTGTCTTGAAGATTGATTTGAAGGCGGGTTCAAGCGCAGTGGAAGTAAAAAGTTTGAAGCTCACCAAGCGTGGCGGCGCCACCAATGCTAACATCACCGGTATTCGCGTGGTTGATGGCATGGGCAAGCGCCACGGCAACGTGGTTTCCTCAATCAATGAGGACAACACGTTCACCTTGGACTTCAGCGCCGATCCAATTAAGGTGGCGGCAAACGCTTCGGAAACCGCAAGCGTGCAATTGGACTTCAACACGTCAAATAATGGTGTTGACATCGGTCTGTCCATTGAGTCAGCGGCAGACGTTGGCACAAACGGGTCTGTTTCCGGTTCCTTCCCAATTAAGGGCTTCTTGCTAGATGTGAAGGATGGAAATGGCATTGTGACCACCGTTACCTTTGACTTGGACGGCCCGGCCGATAACTCAAGCGTACAGATGAACGCGCCGGTTGAAGTGTTTAACTTCACTCTGCGTGACTCTGGAAGCAATGAGAAGACCTGGTTCCAGCTCATTGACCTGTACAACAACGGGTCGGTGACGGATTCAGACATCAAGGACTTCCAGCTCTTGGGTCCGAGTGGTGATGTGCTCCAGACCGTCCAACAGAAGGACAAGCACATTATCTTTGATCTTAGGTCAGCGCCGTTCTCAATGGACAAAGGCGCGACAAAGTCATTCAAGGTGAAAGTGACGCCGCTTACCGGCGCCACCAGAACCCTTGACTTGCAACTCCAGAATAACTATGACCTCTTGGTCAAGGGTCAAACCACTGCCCATTACATTCTCGCAACGGCTGATGGCACTGGTACGAATGACTCAAGCTACCCGGTTGGTGACGCGTCCGGTTATACGAACATGACGCTCGCCTCCGGTTCCTTGACACTTGACAAGGCAGCCGACTCACCAACCACCAACTACGCGGTAGGTGAAAGCGATGTGGTGCTTGGCAAGTTCACGGTAAAGGCAACAGGTGAAGACCACGAAATTCGTCAGCTTGCATTTAAGGTGTACGAGACAGCGGACTCGGAAACGAATCTTGCTGGTTCTATCTTCGTCAAATCCGCTGGCCAGACGCTCTACAGCGCCGCGTTCGCCGCGAACATGTTCTCGGCAAGCGCGACGGCAGTAGCAACGAGCTCAATAACCTTGAGCACCTACTTGACGGTGAAAGCCGGAGAAACCAAAACTATTGAACTTGTCGGAAGTATTGGTTCAACCGCCGCCTCCACCGATGCCTATGGTGCCAACCTGGACATTACACAGGTGAAGCGTCTGGTTACGGGTGACCTCGCGGACCCGAGCGTTTCGGTGGTAAACACCTCGGCGCGTTCCGTGAAGGCCTCCACGCTTGATATCACGGATGTCACTATGGCTGCTTCCGGAAGCTACAAGATTGTTTCCGGCACCAACGGAGCGCTCGTCGGTAAGTACATCGTGAACGCATCCTCCGGTGGTGAAGATGCTCGCATGAATAGCTTCATGGTAAGCTCAACGGTTGGCGGTATTTCCGGCGACGCGGTGACTGACTGGAGCAATCTGCGCTTGTATCGTGTGGCTGCTGATGGTACGGAAACGTTGCTCCAGACGAGCAACAACACCGATACTGGTGCGGCGACCATGACATTCACCTTTACGACACCGCAGGTGATCTCCAAGAGTGAATCCGCTGGTGTTGAACTACGCCTCCGCGCCAACTTGGCCGGAACAGGCGTAAGCGCCAACATGATCTCTAGCTTCACCGCGAGCGCAGAAGCTGCTGATGTCGTGGGCAATGTTACCGGCAACTCGGTGACAGAAGCCAAGTCCGGTCAAGGTACCACTATCAACACGGTAACCGGCGGCACGCTCAAGATCGCGCTTGACACCGCGGTTGCGCCAGCCATTAACGCCTTGGTGAATGTTGGCACAACCGACTACACCTTGGGCGCGGTAACCTTGAAAGCAGAGGATGAAACACAGAAGGTTACAGGCCTTGAGGTGCAACTCGAGGGTACCAATGCTTCATCTACAGACGTCCGCAATGTGCGTGTGTACCTTGACGGCGCCGCGACACCGCTTGTGTCTGCTGTCTCATTGCTCCGCGCCGCGAGTGACGCTGGCGGCTATACCATCTGGCTATCGCCGGACAAGCTCTTCGAGATTGAGAAAGACCAGACCCGCAAACTGAAGTTTACGGCTGATATCTCGGGGACGGGTATTGCCAAGCTCGGCAACGATATACGACTTGACCTTGATCAGTCGTTTCATGTGACAAGCACGGGTAAGTTTACGAACACCACTGCAACCCGTACGCTTCTCTCTAACAATGGGATTACTCATACCATTCAGCCGTTCAGCGTGACCGTTGCCGAGGCGAGTCCGGCTTACCCGGCCTCTAACCTTGAAGCCAACGTGTCAACCGGTACCTTGCTCGCGAAGTTTAAGATCACGAATGGCGGCGCCGTGTCTATCACGACGACCCAGCTCAAGATCTTCAACAACGGTTCATGTACCTTTGACAGTATTGGCACGTCAACGTGTAACGCGAACGATACTGACTTCTCCCTAAAGACGTCCGCTGAAAACAGCGACTCAACGTCTAACTTGGTGTCAGGTATTGAGACCAACGAATACGCCGGTTCAATCACGTGGAAGACCTTTGACTCAACGATGGTTGAAGGCGCCAATGTGGTTATCGCCGGTGGTCGGTACCGCACGTTTGGTGTGTACATCTCCGGCACGACAGATGGATACTCTGCTGGTTCTAACTGGCAGTTCTCCGTCTCAACTGAAGGCGATGTTACCTTCACGGTTGCGGAATCCGCAATGGGTTACGATGGAAACACCGATGGTGACCAGATCGATGCAATTGGTAACACCAGCACAACCGGTCTGAAGGCCCGCGGCAAGCCATCGCTACCGCAAGTGACTGACAAGACGACCTAGTAATGTCATCATGGAGGCCAGCTTCGCTGGCCGATAGGATCCAGTTTTTGAAGGTAGTCCAGTCAGTATGAACCGTAAGGTTCAGCAAAACTCCCCGCCATGTCGGGGAGTTTTGTTTTTTATCCCCACCAGATGTGATATAATCTATCTATTCAATGACCCAGCAACAAAAAATAAGTTTAGTTGCACTGGGCGTGTTTGCGATAGCCGTAATCACGCTTGGTTTGTTGCATATTAATAACGGTATTGTTCAGCCGCTTGCGTGGCGGCGCGAAAAATCACATGACGGGGGACTCTCGCAGTTACAGGAAACGTTGCTGAAAGATACTGATTCAGACGGCATTGTGGATTATGAAGAATTAACAAAGTTTCGAACCAGTCCGTATCTGCCGGATACGGATGGCGACAAAATTTCTGATGCCGCGGAAATAAAAGCCGGCACGGATCCGAATTGCGCCGCAGGCACGACGTGTACGGAAGCTACTGAAACAGACAGTGCGGGGACGGACAAAACACCGGCGCCCGCGCCGTCATCCGCGCCAAACTCCGCTCTTGATCCTGCCGCGCTACAGCAGTTTTTAGCGGGCGAGAATGTGACGCCGGATTTGGTGCGCAAGTTGCTTGCGGAAGCTGGCGCTGACCCAAAATTGCTTGAAGGTATTGATGAACAAACACTGATGCAGGTGTATGCAAAGGCGGTGGTGCAAATGAAAAGTGAAGACAAGGCGACGCCGGTCGCAATCACCACAAACCAATAACCTATGTCACCGCGGCGGCCTTCATTTCAGCGATTGGTTCTCGGCATAATCTTGCCTTTGTTTTTGTTTATGAACATGGTGGCCATTGGTGTTGGTATTCCAAGGAAAGTATATGCGGTGCTACCTGTTATTGATTCCGTGCAAGTCGGTTTAACCGTTACCGATGGTATCCTTGATTACCTCCTGCAGGTTCTGCTTGATGCACTGACCGGCGCGGCAGTGGGCGGCGTTTTACAACTGGGTAAATATTTTGTTGGGCAATTTGCCGCTTCGTTAAAAAGCGGTGGCGCTGGACAGACGCCGCTTTTCCACAACACTACCTATGGCACCTTTTTGGTTGACACCGCCGCGGAAGCAGCCATAAGTTTTTTGGATTCGTTGGGACAAAATCAGTTAAAAAATGATGTGTCTGACCCTGCCGTTCGGCTTGCGATTCAATATGGTTTGCGCGATGTGTTGTTGGGAACGGGAGAAAAAACAAAAAGCGAATTTGGCAAGGTGGGAGATCAGTTTACGGATCGGTGGGAAAAAGTGCAGGAAAAATATGGCGGCTGCGCCGTGACCGCGAATAACGCCTCGCAAAATAAATCATTAAAAGGGTTGTTGGGACAACAAGGCGGTATTGAAGATTGCATGATGGCGCTCACCAAAGATGTGTTTAAGCCAGCGAATACGGAGGTGGGCGTCAGTTTGCGGGCGTATAACCAGTTGTATGGCACCATGATGGGCGCGTCACAGAGCGCGCTTTTGGAACGGCAAGAGGGTAAGGGTTTTAAGAATGTTCAAAGCCAAATAGCCGGTTATCTCAAAACACCGGCGGCGCTTGTTGCTGATGAGGCCAAGCAATTAACAAGCGTGGTGCAGGAAGAACGCATGTTTCAGTTGTTGTCCGGTGTGCTGGGGTCCGGTTCAAAGACCGCGCTCGGCTCCGCGCTTGGCGCCTACGGGAGCAGTATGGTTTCTAAATTGGGTAAGAGCGTGATTGACGGACTGTTTGAGGTGAAGAAGCCGGTGAAAAAAGATTTCGCGTTGGGTGGCGGGTTGCAGGATGCGGGAGGCGCCGGCGGTCTTCAAACGTCTATTTCAGCGGGCTTCGCGCGCGCGCTCACGGAAACGGTTGCTGTTCGCGACACTGGCCTCTTTGACACGTTGTCGCAGTTTGCTTCATGTCCATCAGAGAGCGGCCGTATTAACCGAACACCGGATGAGTGCGTGATTGATGGTGACTTTGCATCTGCGGTTCGTCGCGCGGAGGGTGGCGCGCCGCTCACCATTGGCGAGGCCATTAAGCTCGGACTTTTACACGCCAATTGGAAATTGGTGCCGCCTGCTGATGAAGGTTTGAATGCCAGTACGCAGTGCCGCACCCAGGCGTATTGTCATGCCAATATCGCCAAGTTGCGTTTGGCGCGTATTTTGCCGCTTGGCTTTGAAATTGCCGCCGCGCTTTCACCGGGTGGACAAGATAGCTGGACGCTCGGCCAGGTGATTGAAGGTTTCCACAATTGTAATTCCACAACCAAGGGACGAACGGATCATCATGATGGCACGGGAACGGTTACCCATCCCTTTTGTCATTTGATTGATCCCAACTGGATTTTGAAAGCGCCGCTCACGCGCTGTACGGCTGAAGTTCCCGGCCCTATGCTTGCCATGCCTGGTGTTGCCACACGCCATAATATCTGCGTGAATAAACCATCGTGTTTGCAAGACGATGGCAGTGGCGAGTGCGTTGGTCCGTGGGGTTACTGCATGCGTGAGAAAAATATCTGGCGCTTTAGCGGCGAGATGTGCTCCGCGCAATTTGCCACCTGCACTACCTATCGCGGGGCGAGCGCGGGCGCGGCAGAAGCAGTTTCTTATCTTGCGCGTACCATTGATTACGCCACGTGTACCGAGGAAGATTCCGGTTGTCGTCAGTATTTTACAGCTCAAAAGTGGCGTGCGGAAGCCGATGGATCCTATGCGTGGGACGCGGCATCAAGTCGTTATTTGAACGGCAAGACAACCATCTGCACCGAGCCGGGTTGCACACAATTTATACGAGCGGATGGATCAAATGTCTATCTCAAAAAAGCGCCGAGCTATCTCAAGTGTTATGACAGCAATCTCCAGAGTGAACGTACCGTTGACTGGCCGCGTACTATTGCGGATCTAACAAAAATTCAACCGCGTTCCGAATGTAAGGATTATGCATCAGTGTGTACCGCTGATGAAGTTGGTTGCACGCGGTACACACCGGAGAGCGGGGATCCGGCAATTCCCGCTATCACCACCGCGGGCGATCGCTGTCCCACTGAATGCGCCGGCTACAGCGCGTATAAACAATTACCCGTTACGTTTGAAGAAGCGCGGTTCCCTCTGTACTTTATTCCAACTACCGCCGGAGCGTGCACGGCTGAACAAGTTGGGTGCGAGCAATTTGTAAATCTTGCCACAGAAAAGTTGGAATATTATTCTTTTGTGCGTCAATGCGAAAAGCCCGCCCAAGGTAACAACGCGATTTTCTACGCATGGGAGGGCTCGGATTTACAAGGGTATCAGTTGCGTTCCTATGTTTTGAAAACAGTCGCGGGGAATATTCCCGGTCATGTTGATGATCCATTTGTCAACATAAAACCCGCGTACGCCGCCCTGTATCATGAGGAACTCATGAAATCGTATTATGTGGCGTGCAACAGAGAACTCTACGCGGGGAAATTAGCTGATCCGGATTGTCGCGAATTGTTTGATCGCGACGGCAATACGTTCTATCGGTTGTTATCCAAGACGGTGACGGTGGCGTCCGAGTGCAACGCGCTCCGCAAAACCGATGCGTATTTGTATGCCGCGCCTCGTGAATTGATTGGCAACGCAAACACATGCGCCGCGGCAAAAGGGCAGTGGGACGCGGCGGCAAACGTGTGTCGGCTGTGCGCGGGCGGCGGTGAAAACCGCGATGGCATTTGTATTTATTCGGTGATTGCAAAAGAAGCAACTACCTGTCCGGCGCAAGCGGCGGGGTGTCGCGCATACACCGGTAACGCGGGCAATAATGTGCGCGTGGCGTATCAGGCCTTGTTTGATACTTTAGACGCAAGCGCGTGGTCCGATGGTGAACTTTCGGCAGAATCCGTGAAGGTGGGCGATAAATCACTCAAAGTAAGTGGTGCGAGCACGCGGCTCTCCATTCCGCTTGCCGCGCAATCAAGTTATATGATGACGTTTTGGGCCAAAGGCATTGGCACGCTCGCGGTGCAGTTTGAGGATACGGAAAATGAAGCGCGTGTTATTGATCCATTTCGTTTAACCGGCGACTGGCGGCAATTTGCCCTTGGTCCGGTGTATATTAAATCGCTTGGCCAGCAGCCACGTATTTCTTTTGCGGTACAGGGCAACAACAACATCCCGCTTTTCTTGGATAATGTGGTGGTTAAAGAAACAGTCGCGACGGTCAACCTCGTGAAGGACTCTTGGCAGACCCCCACCTCATGCGATGCTAATCCGCGAGATAACATTCCGGGCGCGGCGCTTGGCTGTCAGGCATATAAAGATCATAACGGTGTGGCGGAGACGTTTAAGTCATTTACGCGCATTTGCCGCGATGCCGCCGTGGGGTGTGAAAAATTGACGGATACTAAAAATACTCCGGAAACGGGAGGAAAGACGTATCACTTAAAGTGCGGCATCGTTAGCACCGTGGACTTCCTTGGCGCTCCCGTGATCGTGGAAGACAGGATTAATGAAGCGAATCGCGCATGCACGCCAAGTTGGGACGCGGATGGCGATGGCAATAATGCAAACAATCAGCCGGTTTGTACCATACCTACCGGTAAAGAGTATTGTACATTTACCGTGAATCGTGCGTTTGATGGATTGTTGGAGGATCTACAGATACGTCTCGCTGGAGCCATCCGAGTGAGCGCAGATAGTGACGCCTACCTCATTAATGAACCGGCCTTCCGGTGTGATTCTGGACAAAAGGGGTGCATGGTGATTGGCGAGGTGAAAGGTGCGGGCGCTGAAAAGACCATCACCGTGGTAAATAAATTGGTTGATCCTGAAAAATACGATCAAATTCTCTGTAGCGACGATGAGGTTGGTTGCGAAGCGTATCAGGTGACAAGCCAGGTGGGCGGTGAGCGCACGGTATACTTTAGGGATCCGGTCATCACCGGCAAACCGGTGTGTGAATACCGTGATAAGGTAAAGAGAGAAAATAGCGTGGACGCATCCGGTTGGTTTAAGACGGGTACGGACACGCCCTGTTACGATAATTTTCTTGAAGCTGGCGCGCGCTATGGCGTGTGGTCTTATGGAGACGCGCCTTATCGTGGCAATGTCGCCGCGTGTCCCACTGAACAGAATACCTGTACGGAATTTCGTGATCCCGCGGACACCTCGCAACTCTATCCGGAAGGTCAACCCTATTATGTGTTGGATGACGGCAAGTTGGATAGAACCTCATGCAAAGGGCAGGTAAGTTTGAAGGAGGGTTGCATTCTGTTTAATAACAGCAGTGATCCGGCGAAAACGTGGGATGTTGCAAAAACATACGATGAGAGCCGTAAGGAGCGCGATGGTTTGGTTGCGCCACAAGCGCCAATTGATCACGCGCCTGATTCATTGATTGATTGCATAAAAGAAGGGTGTACCCAAACGACGTTTGAAGCAACCGTCACGTTGGGTGATCCCGCACGCAAACTTAACGTGACGGCAAATGTGCCCTCTGCGCACTATTTCCCGCTTACCGAGGATGGAGTGTTAAATGGCAATGATAATGTAAACTGTCGGGCTGGTTATGAACGGAGGAGGGTTGACGTTGTGACTAGTGGTCAAAACGTCGGTGATGACGGTCCCGCGAATGTTGCCGTCTGTATCAGCGCCACACGCGCCAATACTATTTTGAAAGTGATTCGCGACAGGGCGTGCGGCGAGTGGCTTGCGTGCCGTGGATCACAGACCGTTTTGGATACGACAACCAATCAACCAAAAACCGCGTGTAGCGACGTGGCGCTTTGTAATGAATTTTCGCAGGGCACGGATCGGTTTGAAGAGTGCACCAACTGGGTTACCGCGCCACAAAATGATAACAGAATTCTTGATGAAAGTTTGTATGCCAAGCGCCGTGTTGGGTGGTACGATATGGAATACGCCGGTTTTTCATTGTTTGATAAATATCAAATTCCTGACCTCAAATTTGTTAAGCGCAAAGACACCAGCACCATGCTTTTGGTTGCCGTTCCTTGGGCGTATGATGCGGCGAAAGCGGCATGCCCTGATAATATAGAAGAGGGCATGCCATGTGTTGGGTTGTCGGGCGCGTGTTTCGGAGGATTATGCACGCGGTCTATCGGCGACATTGGACGGCTCGCGCCGCAGTGCCGTGGATATGCCACACCTGAAGCGCCATTTACGTTTATTGGAGATCAGGTTGAGTGGGAACAGGTGCACACCTATAGCGATGGAGGTAATAAATTACCTCTTTGGACAGCAAAATTTAAATCCTTCAAGAGTGTCAACGGTTTTGACCGGGCAAATCTTTGTCAGCAGGGGCAAACGTGCCAATGTAGCTACCAAAAGGTGGATTATGGAGACGGTACATTGGTGCGCTATCTTAATGAAAAAGCCGATGTTTCAGGTTGGCCGGGTCTTTGTCGTGGTGGATTTACCGCAGATGGCAAAGATAAGACCGGTAAACTGTGTGATCCCCGAACCGGCAATTTCAGAGGGCGTGAAAAATGCAGAGATAGCCGTGCCAATATTGGAGATCGTGATCGTCGCGACGGCGAGTGTCTTTTGAAGACGCAGGTGTCCACCCATCGCGGATGGCAAGGGTTTTGCTTGGAAACCGATGGCAGTATTCGCACACCGGGGAGTGGTGTAAATAACCGCCCGTGCTTAACGTGGATGCCGCTTGACAACCCGCCCGGTTTGGAGAGTTTGGCAAGTGTCGAAGAGGCAGGATACACACCGAGTCAGTCATCGCTGTATTGCATTGCTAGTGAAGGTAACGCGGTGTTGACTGAAGGAGATAAATATACGTATGAAGTTGTTGACCAACCGCGGCATTTTATGAGCAATTCCAAGCGCAAAGAGTATTCATTTAACCTTCCGGCAGAAGCGCATAATATATACCTGCATGAATTGGATTACATCAAACTTAGTTTTCAGCCGTCCGGTGATAACAATACTCCACATGGTGATGCGGAGATTCATATTACAAATGACGGCATAGAAACTCGGACAAGTCTTCTTGGAACATTGCCGAGTAAACCGCGGATTTATGCTCGGACACGTGACAAATGCAAACAGCTTGCGTTTTTTTCTGGTATTACGAGCAGTAGAGATCCGCAGAATGCTGAAGAAAATAACCTCTATATTTGTAAGACAGTGGCGGAGAATAATATTCCAGCAACTGATATGCTTGATGAAGATGCGGGATTAGTTACGATGGTGCGTACACATGGCGTCAAAACATATTTCGCTGCGTTTTTTGACGATGGTGATCCTGATAGCGATGGTGGAGGTTATGATAGTTGTTCCGAGGTGGGTGGTCGCCAAACCGGATGGGCGGACGAAATTACCTGTAAAATTCATTCATATATGCCGCTACATCCACAGTTTTGGCGAGGAGCTGGGGATCAGGGTGGGGATGATAATGGCGATGGGGGTGATGGTGGTTGGATTGCTTTTGCTTTTGATAATACCAAGGATTTGGAACCGTTGGTGTATGTGTACACGGTCAATTTGAATGGAAAGAATCCAGATACGCAGGTGGAATTTAAAACTTCCATTGTGCGACGTGAGATGTGTCATGAAGTTGTAGATATCGCAACGAGCGGTAATGATAACGCCGCTTGGACTAACCGTCTGTGGAATCCTCCAGATCGCAGTCAAAAATCAGAGGGTGATTATGCAGTAACCTTGGGACTTGCTAACGCGCGCTGGGTTGATGAAATAAATCCATACGGGGCTGTTAAAGAGCCATTGGATAATGATACTCCCGCGTACCAATATTCACAGTATAATACAAACAATGCCGGGCAGATTGCTGCGGTTGAACTCAACGGTGGCGTTATGTATTCTTGTCCGGAAGGCAAATGTGCGCGGGGACGGGCTAATTTTGGAAAATGGGGAAATGACACGCTCGCCAAAGGTAAAAATGCGCTCGCGAATCTCTTTGGCAAAACATACTCATTTTTTGAGTGGAATACTGCGGGCGCTGTTTTTAGCGGCAACGCGAGTTGTCCATCAAATCCTCCAGATAATCACCCCGCTTGTTACGATAAACGCAAAGATCTACCTCGTCCACCACGCGTTGCCAGTTTGGATATGACCAACTGCAAGATTACCGGTGTTGGCGAAGCCAATAATTGCGGTCTTGGCAAACTTGATCGCATCACCGTTGATGGCAAAGACGAGGGGATTGTATTTGGCAAAGGGTATCGCAATACCGTTGTTCGCTTCTTCGGCTGGGCAGACACTGACCGCATGCCAATAACCAACATCACCGTTGACTGGGATTTTGACAACCGCATC